>JBIPOY010000045.1:0-12716 GCA_044378705.1 Saprospiraceae bacterium | reverse complement strand
ACGTTTGGGGTGACTGGGGCAGGGCATAAAACTGCCCCTTGTTCATCCGACTTGGCACCACAAAATCGCGGGCCCCTTCCGGCGTACTCTTGATCAAATTGGGCGTTTCCACCTCAATAAACCCTTCGCCAGCAAGGTATTTCCTTGTTTCAATGGCCAAATTCGAGCGAAATAGTAGGTTTTTTTGAACGGCATTTCGGCGTAAATCCAAGTATCGGTATTTCATCCGAAGATCATCGCCACCATCAGTATCATCCTGAATGGTGAAGGGTGGCGTCTTAGAAGCATTCAAAATTTTGAGCGCCGTTACCTTAATTTCAATCTCGCCTGTTGGAATTTTAGTGGTCTTTGAAGCCCGCTCAATAACCGTACCGGTGGCCTGTAACACAAACTCCCGACCAACCGAGCGAGCCGTCTCAAACAGTTCTTTCGAGGTGTAATTTTCATCCATCACCAACTGCGTGATGCCGTATCGGTCGCGTAGGTCAATCCAAAGCAGGGCTCCTTTGTCGCGCACGATGGCCGACCAGCCGCTGAGGGTTACTTCCTTGTTGATGTCGCTGATGCGGAGTTCTCCGCAGGTGTGTGTACGGTACATATTGTCGGACTATTGAGCCTTTTGATAGATAAATTTTGACCAACTATCCACGGCAATGCGGATGGCCAACCAAAAATGTACCGCAAAGGTAACCCAAGGAATGAAAGGCTCCCCTGAGATGATACCTAAAAAACCGTAATTTTATAAATCATCTGCCAAATGTCTTTTTAAGCTACTGATTACCTATTAGTTACAAATCATAGGAGATATGACTTGCCTCATTTACTTGAAAAATTTAGCAATATACTCCTGCTAAACCCCTCATCAAAAGTGGAAAGGCCATTCATACCGGTAATTAACTAAAAAAGTAGGAAAACAAGCCTCCAAAGACCCATTATTAGGTGATCCATCAGGCGCTAAAACCTTGAAGAAGGCCTTTAGCGCTTTGAACTGCGCGGAAATCGTTCCAAAACAACCCATTGGTACAACATAATGCAAAAATTACTGTTCAAAAAATAGCTTCCGCCGGAGTGTACTCCAACGAATATCCCCATCCTTGAATCTATGGAACTCACCATTCAGACACCTGCGCTCCTTTTCCCTGCCGTGTCGTTGCTGCTCATCGCCTACACCAACAAATTTTTGGCCATCGCCAACCTGATACGCAACCTCGTCACCGATTACGAAAAAAAGAAAACCCGCGATTTACTCAAGCAAATCCACAGCCTTCGACGCAGACTCTGGCTTATCCGATGGATGCAGGTCTTTGCCGTAACGAGCATACTCATCTGCGTAATCACGATGTTTTTCATTTACCAAGGCTGGCAGGTGGGCGGAAAAATTTTGTTCGCAACCAGCCTGATCCTGATGATGGCCTCTTTGGTCATTACGCTTGTAGAAACAGTACTCTCTGCAGGAGCCTTGAAATTGTTGCTACGCGATTTGGAGGAAAAAGAAAAAACGTAAATCAAACGGCAAAAGGACCATCAAATTTCGGCTTCCAGGTTTCTGCAATAGCAAAGGCTCTAAACTTGGCATCCTTGGCTGTAGGACCGTCAAATAACTCGTCGATCGTCCCCTGAAACAAAGCCAACCAACGGTCAAAATACTCCGCCTTCAATCGGTGCTTGGCGTGCAACTCAAAGTGCTTCTGAATGGGATTGCCCCGGTAAGCATCGGGCGTGCCCAACAATAAAAACTCCCAAAAAGCATACATGACAGGCAAATGACGCGACCAATCAACATGGGCAACATCATTAAAAATATAGCCAATCAAGTCGTCAGACTGTACCTTTTCGTAAAAAACGTCAATCAGGGTGCGAATATCCTCGGAGGTAGTGATATCAGGTTTCATTGTCTTTTAATTTGATAGCAATGGAAATCAAAAATCGCACATAGCCCTGTTCACTTTGAGCCAGTGTTCTTTTTCAGCATAATCAGGCATGTGCCCCTCCACCAAAGCCCAAAAACGATCAGAATGATTGAGCTCGACCAAGTGTGCAAGTTCATGCAAGATAACGTAGTCCTGCACCGCTACCGGAGCAAACAACAGGCGCGTAGAAAGGTTGACATTGCTGTACGCCGAACAACTCCCCCAATTCGAGTGGTTGTATTTTAGGTTGACGCTCTTGATGGGTTGGCGAAACGTGCGGTCGTTCCAATCAAACACACGACGGTTTATTTCCGCGTAATAATCACCTGCTACTACCCGTGAAAGCAAGGTTTTCGTACTTTTTTGGAGTTGCGCGGGCGTAGCTTTCGCCGACATTTGAAGGTGTATGGTGTCCCCGATAAGCCGGGCAGTATGGGTAGCGCGCTCCTCAATCTGTACATTCAAAACGTAGCGGCGGGGCCCAACCGTCAAAACATGGCCGGTTTTGTATGACTTTATCTCAAACGCCTGGCGGAGTACCGGTTTTTTTTTAAAAACTTCTGACACCCACGTCTCCAATTTTTGCATTTGCAATTGGATATAATCGGGTTGGACACCGATGGGCATGCGCAGTGTGATGCGTTTGCCCGTAATCCCGTATCGGGTATCACGACGACGTTCCAAGGAAATATCGACCGAAAGTTCCAACCCATCTGCTTGTATCAAAGCATTGTACTTCATCTTAAATATTTATTTCGCGTTGAATGTCACAAAATTCGGAATTACACGCGGTTTATTGAAGGTTTTCCCGTTATTTTTGCAGCCAATTTTAGAGGATGGACAACATTATGGAAACTAAAACGCCCTTGCGCAACCTTCACAACCGCGTTAATCGGCGGGAGTTGAAAGAACGTATGCGCCTAAGCTCAGAACAGCGCGTAACGCTCTCCTATTATAAATATGCTCAAATCGCTGATCCACACAGCTTTCGAGACGATCTATTCAGGTTGTATCATGCCCTTGGCGTACTCGGGCGCATTTATATTGCCAGAGAAGGCGTTAACGCACAGCTTTCCGTCCCTGAAACCCGTTTTTCGGATTTTAAACAAGCAATGGACTCCTTCCCCATGTTCCAAAACCTACGCCTTAACATTGCCGTAGAAGCCGATGGAAAATCTTTTTTTGCGCTTGCCATCAAAGTACGCGAAAAAATTGTTGCCGATGGTATTGATGATCCTTCCTTCGATCCATCTCAAACGGGCATACACCTCAACGCTGAAGCGTGGAACCTACTCTCAGACGACCCCAACACCATTCTAGTGGATATGCGCAATCACTACGAAAGTGAGGTTGGTCGCTTTGAAAATGCCATTACGCCCGATGCTGTAACCTTCCGCGAAGAGTTGCCACTGGTCGCCGAACAACTGGCCGAGCATAAAGACAAAAAAATTCTGATGTACTGTACCGGGGGCATCCGATGTGAAAAAGCCAGCGCCTATATGCGCTACCGCGGATTCAACAACGTGTTCCAATTGGAAGGCGGCATCATTGAATACGATCGACAAGTAAAGGCCAACGAGCTGAAAAATAAATTTCTGGGGAAAAATTTCGTGTTCGACGAACGTCTCGGCGAGCGTATTAGCCCTGATGTGATCGCTCACTGCCACCAATGTGGCAAACCAGCCGATGAGCACCTGAACTGCGCCAACGAACACTGCCACATCCTGTTCATCCAATGTACTGCGTGCCGAGACCATTACCACGCCTGCTGCTCTCAAAAATGCGCTGATTTTATTCAACTGCCGCTCCAAACGCAAAAAGATCTGGCCAAGAATTTCGTGTTCAATGGCTCGAAATTTGGCAAGGGCGCATACAAGGCTTTTCGCAAATCCGGACCTGAATTGCGTATGATTGAAGAATAATTGACGTATAAACGCAAAATAATTCGTTCTTTCGCGGGTGAAATTTACACTCCGACAATGGCTAAGCATCAAAAACAAAACATTACCCCCCCTCCGCAACCAAAAAAGGTTGCTCCAACCCCTGTAAAACTGAACATCCCCGACCTGTTCAGAAACACCTGGTTGCAGAGCGGAATCATTTTTGCAGTAGCGTTCCTGCTGTATACCAATACCCTGACCCATGGGTTTGTCTTGGATGACGCCATTGTCATCACAGACAATATGTTTACACAACAAGGCATAAAAGGAATAAGCGGTATCCTTTCCAACGATACTTTTTTTGGCTTTTTTAAAGTGGAGGGCAAGGATGCTCTGGTTTCCGGCGGGCGCTATCGCCCCATGACCCTCGTTGTCTTTGCCATGGTATATCAATTGGTTGGGGCATCTCCCTTCGTTTTTCACTTGCTGACGGTGTTGCTTTTTGCCGGTACTTGTGTGGTATTTTACCGCACCTTACTGCTCCTGCTTGGAGGCCCGGGCAACGACCGTGCATGGCTGGTGTCTTTGCTGGCAGCGGTATTGTTTACTGTACATCCCATTCACACGGAGGTGGTGGCCAACATCAAAGGTTGCGATGAAATAGTAACTATGCTGGGAAGTCTTGGGGCCTTATACCTCACATTCCGATCGTATGATTCAGGCAAATTAATTTGGGGGGTACTGGCTGGTATTTCCTTCTTTATCGCCTGTCTTGCCAAAGAGAATGCGGCCGCCTTTGTAGCGCTAATTCCGCTGGCACTGTGGTTTTTCAGGGATAAAACCTCCGCTGATAAAAAATCAATACTAGCATCATCAATGCCTATTTTTGCAGCGTTTGCAGCGTTTTTTGTGCTCCGGGGCAGTATCCTGCACTGGCGTTTTGGCGGCGTACCCATGGAATTGATGAACAATCCTTTCGTAAAAATTGAAGGGGGAAAATGGGTCTTGTATGACCCAGCAGAAAAGCTGGCAACCATCTTTTTCACCCTTTGGAAATACCTCCAATTGCTGGTTGTGCCGCATCCGCTCACACACGATTATTATCCCCGACAAATAGGGCTCATGACATTTAGCAACCCCCTGTCCTTGTTGAGTTTGGGATTGTATGGATGGATGGTGTGGTACGCCTTACGGGGCATTGGTCGTCGCAATCCGATTGCCTTCGGTATTTGGTTGTACCTGTTGCCCTTGAGCATTGTATCCAACTTGGTGTTTCCCATTGGTACGAACATGGGAGAACGCTTTGCCTTCATGCCATCGCTCGGTTTTTGCGTGGTTGCCGCCATCCTATTGGTCAACTTATTCACCAAAAATAAAAATATTGCGCTCGCAATAAGCGGGCTGGCTGTTGTACTTTTTTCAGTCAAAACCATCACACGCAATCCTGTCTGGGCCAGCAATGAAAAGCTGTTCTTCACAGATGCCAAGACATCTATCAACAGCGCCAAGCTTCAAAATGCCTGTGGGGGAGCCCTGTTTGACAAGGCCCGAATGCAGACAGACCCTGAAAAACAGAAAGAATTTTGCCGGGAAGCAATCCCCTATTCAACCCAAGCCATCAAAATTCACCCCAACTACCGGGATGCTTTTATTATTCGTGGGGGTTGTAATTTTATTTTGGGTAATTTCGATGCCGCTATCTTCGACTATCGGGAAGCGGTGAGGCTCGCACCTGAAAAACTCGACCTGAAAGCCAGTCTCGCGCTGGCACTGCGGGACGGAGGCAAATTTCAAGGCGAACGGCAGGGGAACCTGGCAAAAGCAGCCACTTACTTGGCAGAATCTTGGCAATACAACTCCAAAGATGCCGAAACAGCCCGCTTACTCGGCGTATCCAATGGCATGATGGGCAAAAATACAGACGCCATCATGTGGTTCTCCAAAGCAGTTGATTTGTCGCCCGAAAATGCTACTTACCTTTGGGATCTGGGATTGGCGTACTCCGCCGCCGGAAATTCCGCCAAAGGAGAAGAACTGCGCCAAAAAGCCATTAAATTAGACCCAAATATCCTAGAAACCCGCGGAAAAGGTCAATAAAATAATGGGGAAATACTTCGCTGGTTACTTACAAACGCAAGTAACCCGTATGGGTGATCACGTGAGGCAAAAAACGTTTTTTTATGCCGAACGCGACCATTTAACGCGTTAAAAAACAAGATTTTTCCTTGCAAAAGGGACAAGATAAATTACAAAATAAAAAATGTTTCCAAAATACGATGTTATTGTGGTTGGTGCGGGCCATGCAGGGTGCGAAGCGGCAGTAGGAGCCGCCAACTTGGGCGCAAAAGTGCTCCTGGCTACCATGAATATGCAAACCATCGCACAGATGAGTTGCAACCCAGCCATGGGCGGTGTGGCAAAAGGACAAATTGTCCGTGAAATTGACGCTTTGGGGGGGTATTCAGGTATTGTAACAGACCATACCGCCGTCCAGTTCCGCATGCTCAACCGCTCCAAAGGGCCTGCCATGTGGAGCCCACGCGCACAAAGTGACCGAATGGCCTTTGCCGCCAAATGGCGCTCTATGCTCGAAGCAAACACCAATATCGATTTTTGGCAAGAAATGATCCGAGGACTGATCGTGAAAAACGGACGCGTGTGCGGTGTAGTCACCGGAATGGGGTTAGAAATTGAAGCAAAAGCAGTGGTGCTCACCAATGGCACTTTCTTAAATGGTATCATACACATCGGAGAAAAACAGTTTGGCGGTGGCCGGGCCGGGGAAAGTGCCGCCATGGGTATCACCGAACAACTCCTAGCGCTCGGCTTCGAAGCCGGTCGTATGAAAACCGGTACCCCACCCAGGCTCGATGGACGGAGCCTCGACTACTCCAAAATGGAAGCACAACCCGGCGATGACCCTCCGGGCAAATTCTCCTATACCGATACCCCAACGCTGACCAACCAACTCTGCTGCTGGAGTACCTACACCAACCAAAAAGTACACGATACCCTGCGCACAGGCTTTGACAAATCACCCATGTTCAGCGGACGTATTCAGGGCGTCGGACCACGCTATTGCCCCAGTATCGAAGATAAAATTGACCGGTTCAGCGACAAAGATCGCCACCAACTTTTTGTAGAACCAGAAGGCCGAGACACCATTGAAATCTACATCAATGGCTTTTCATCGTCACTGCCGGAAGACGTCCAGTATAAAGCGCTTCGATTGATTCCCGGTCTGGAAAACGTCAAAATGTTTCGGCCTGGATACGCCATAGAATACGACTATTTCCCACCCACCCAACTACAAACAACCCTAGAAACCAACCGGATCAAGGGCCTCTATTTTGCCGGGCAGATCAACGGAACCACCGGCTACGAAGAAGCCGCTTGTCAGGGACTGATGGCAGGCATGAACGCCGCCCTCGCCGTAAAGGGCGAAGCCCCACTCGTATTACAACGCTCGGAAGCCTACATCGGGGTACTCATAGACGATCTGGTAAACAAAGGCACCCAAGAACCTTACCGGATGTTTACCAGCCGCGCCGAATACAGAATCCTCCTGCGGCAAGACAATGCCGACCAACGCCTTACCCCCATTGCCTACAAACTCGGCGTAGACGGTACCGACCTGCGTATGGATCGTGTGCGCACCAAAATACAGGCCGTTACAGCAATTGAAGCCTTTTTCAAAAATGCCAATGTTATGCCGGATGAAATCAACGCATACTTGGAAAACGTTGATTCAGCACCCATTGGACAAAAACTCAAACTCCACAATATTTTACTCAGACCACAGGCCAATGTGGCCGGTATGGCGTCCGTTTTACCGGAACTGGCCAGTTTTCTCGCTCCCTACGAACAAGAAATATTGGAAGTAGCTGAAATAGGTATCAAATACGAAGGCTACATCCGGAAGGAAGAGGAAATGGTCGGAAAACACAGTCGTATGGAAGCCCTTACCATACACGAAAACTTTGACTACCGCTCCATCCACGGCCTCAGTATCGAAGCACGTGACAAGTTGTCAACGATCAAACCACGCACCATTGGTCAAGCCAGCCGTATTTCCGGTGTCAACCCTGCTGACGTGAGTGTGCTTTTGGTGCACTTGGGGCGCTGAGCGGCAACCATTACAGTGGCCCTGTTTACCCATCATCATAATATCCGGCAACAATGGCGCGTTCTTTGATTACGACCTGCCCTTTTGTCCTTCTTGACCACCTTTTACTGCCAAATACAAGCAGTTTCTCCAATGGCAGGTATTTTGCCTAATGGTACGAACGCTTTGAAACAACCTTTTTGCTGCCAGTTTGGCGCAAATCATTTTTTTTCGTTAATTTTCAGGTTAATTTCTGGATTTTTATGCTTGTTATTCTAAGGAGATTTCTCCTTTAACCCTTCGTAATCGTATGAGTATGTTTGATAATTGGTTGATGACACAACAGTCGGACGATGAGCCTGACTTCGTACCCCTTTTTTCGTTGGAAGAAGACGACGAAAAGCAGGGTGAAATATTTCCCGATAGCCTTCCCATCCTGCCGTTGAAAAACACGGTACTCTTTCCCGGTATCGTGACTCCCATCACGGTAGGGCGCGATAAGAGTATTCGGGCCGTGCAAAAAGCCTATGAAGACAACCGGTATATTGGTGTGTTGTCTCAAAAAGATATGAAAATTGAGGCGCCCAGCCCCCGCGACCTTTACAGAATAGGTACGGTGGCACGCATCCTGAAATTACTCAAAATGCCGGACGGCTCTACCACAGCCATCCTACAAGGCCGAAAGCGGTTTCAACTCGATGACATCCTCAGCGATGACCCGTACATGATCGGCCAAATCAGCACCTTGGAATATGAGACCATTAAAAACAAACTAGAGTTTAAAGCACTCATCAGCAGCGTGCGTGACTCTGCCAAACAAATCATAGAGCTATCCCCCCAGATTCCATCCGAAGCCGTTGTTATGTTGAAAAACATCAACAACGACAACTTTTTGCTCAATTTCATCGCCTCCAACCTCGGTATCCAGATCAGTCACAAACAGGATATTCTGGAAATCAACAACCTCAAAGATAAAGCCAGTGTGATACTCCACCACATGGACTCTGAGTTGCAATTGTTGGAGCTGAAAGACCAAATCGACTCGAAAGTCCGGACGGATATCGAAAAACAACAACGCGATTATTTCCTCAGCCAACAACTTAAAACCATTCAGGAAGAGTTGGGGCAAAACCCCCAAGAGGAAGAAATAAACGAACTCCTGCGAAAGGCTTTGCGCAAAAAATGGCCCAAAAACGTGGAAGACGCCTTCGCACGCGAAATCAACAAACTCCGCCGCGTAAACCCGCAGGTGGCAGAGTACGCCATCGGCCTCAACTACCTCGAAACCCTCATAGAACTTCCTTGGCTCGATTTTACCAAGGATAATTTTGACCTGAAAAAAGTGAAACAGGTACTAGACCGCGACCACTACGGCCTTGGAAAAGTAAAAGAACGAATTCTCGAACACCTCGCCGTACTGAAACTCAAGGGCGACATGAAAGCCCCGATTCTTTGCCTCGTCGGCCCTCCGGGTGTCGGAAAAACTTCTTTGGGCAACAGCATTGCCAAAGCCCTCAAACGCAAATACGTGCGCATGAGCCTCGGTGGCCTGCACGACGAAGCCGAAATTCGCGGTCATCGCAAAACATACATCGGAGCCATGCCGGGGCGTATTGTGCAAGCCCTCAAAAAAGCCAAGGCCGGAAATCCCGTTTTTATCCTCGATGAAATTGATAAAGTAGGCAAAGATTTTAGGGGCGATCCTTCCTCCGCATTGTTGGAAGTGCTCGATCCGGAACAAAATACCACCTTCCACGACAACTACCTCGAAATAGAATACGACCTCTCGAAAGTGCTTTTCATTGCCACGGCCAACTCCCTAGGTACCATCCAACCTGCGCTGCTCGACCGCATGGAAATGATTGACATCTCAGGGTATTCCCTCGAAGAAAAAGTGGAAATCGCCAAACGTCACCTCATTCCTGCCCAACGAAAAGAACACGGCCTTAAACCCAATCACATCAAAGTGAGCGATAAAGCTGTGGTGAAAATTGTTCAAAGTTACACCGCTGAGAGTGGCGTGCGAAACTTGGCCCGAGAAATAGGATCGGTGATGCGATACGCCGCCAAACGTGTCGCCATGGACGAACCCTACGAAATGAACGTTCGCCCAGAACATTTACACGTGATTCTTGGACCAACCAAATACGATGCAGAAGTGTACCAGGAACAACAATCCTCCGGTGTGGCCATCGGACTGGCCTGGACCGCCGTGGGCGGAGAAATTCTTTTTATTGAAGTGAGCCTCAACAAAGGAACCGGAAGACTCCAACTGACCGGTAACCTCGGCGAAGTGATGAAGGAAAGCGCCAGCACAGCGCTCAGCTACATAAAAGCGCACGCCGAATCAATCGGTATTGAAGTTGAAACCTTTGAAAAAACAGATATTCATATCCACATTCCAGAAGGCGCTATTCCTAAAGATGGCCCCTCCGCGGGTATTACGATGCTTTCTGCCATTACCTCCGCTTTCACCAACCGACCCCTGAAGTCTTTCTTGGCTATGACCGGAGAAATTACCCTCCGGGGCAAAGTGTTGCCGGTGGGCGGTATCAAAGAAAAAATATTGGCCGCCAAACGCGCCGGTATCAAAGAGGTAATTCTCTGTAAGGAAAACCAAAAACACGTGGAGGAAATTGAACAGGAATACATCAAAGGCCTGAAATTCAACTACGTCAACAAAATGGACGAGGTACTGGCCCTGGCCATTGGCCTCAAAATGAAAACCATCGACAACGGCTCCTTGAAAAAAAAGGCGCCCGGTAAAAAACTGGTCGTCTGATCAATATGTACCAACATCTTTTTAAAACCTTGGTTTTGCCGGGGTTACTGTGCTGCCATTACCTCCTAATCGGCCAAATGACGGGCCAAACCCCTTCCTTGATAGGCCGTTGGGAGGTAGTGGCCTACTCCGAGCAGGGAATTCAAGTCAACAAAAAAACACTTGCTCTCCCACAAGCCTTGGCGGTTTACAACCATATCCGGGCAAGCAGGGCCCGTACGTGGTTTGGTATTGACCCCGACGATGAACAGGAAAAAAAACGGACCAAGCAATACGAACGATGGGAAGAACGAGACAGTATACGAGAGGTGGCACGCATCGCCGAAGCAATTGAAACACCCTATTTCGCCGTCTTTTTTGCAGACAGTACTCTTTCACTGTACAATAAAAACGAGCGAACGCAGGAAATTGCTTTCCCGGAAGCCAGACGTTATGTCGCCCGACCAGCTTCTAAAAGTATCGACATATTCTCTCCGGGCCCTTATGGGTCTGTACAATGGAAAGCCCAAATTTTACTGCTGACGGAAACAGAACTAACCCTGTTTCTCCCCGAAGAGGCTGAGGTGGTACGGCTGGTGAAAACGGTATTCACGCTCCCTTAGAACAAGCCTTTACAGAAAATCTACATCCACGGCGTACGGGTATGTCATGAGGTACTCCAATGCTTTTTCAATGGGGTACCCGGAAAAAACTACCGCGTGCAACATGGTGGTGATGGGTACGTGCAGTTTGTAATGCCGCGCCAATTGGTGGGCGATCCGGAGGGTACGTACGCCCTCCGCAAGTTCAGGCATGGTGTCGCGTATGGTTTCCATGGTTTCTCCTTTTGCCAACCGGGTGCCAAACGTATAGTTTCGACTGTTCATACTCGTAGCCGTAGCCACCAAGTCGCCAATACCGGCAACTCCAATAAACGCCTGGCTAGAGGCTCCCAGCGACTTACCAAAATAAACCATCTCCGCAAGGCCCCGTGCAATAAGCAGGCCTTGCATATTCCGCCCCAACCCCAGCCCGCCAATAATGCCGGAGCCCAATGCTACAATATTTTTTAGCGCCCCGGCCAACTCTGCTCCCAGTATGTCGTACGAACCATACACATGAAATTTAGGGCTGTTCAAAGCCTGTTGTCCAGCTTGTATTACCTCGCGGAAACGGCTTCCAACCAAGGTAGCAGCCGGTTGCCCTGCCATTATCTCCGCTGCAAGATTGGGACCACTCAAACACCCAACTCGTACCACACTGCTTTCTTCCCGAACCACTTCACTCATGGTGAGCACATTCGTACGCGTGACAATGACTCCCGGCTTATCCAAATCACCTTCCTCCAAACCATTCAAATCAAAACCCTTGGTACCATGAATTATTATATGGTGTGGGCGAAGATAGGGTGACAGCACCCGCATCATCCCCCGAAAACTGTTGGATGGAACAATGGGAAAAATTAACGTGCACTGTTGTGCAAGCTCGGCAACATCCGTGGTAGCTCGTACCCTCGGTGACATCTGCATGCCCAAATGCCGGTGATGGTTGTTGATCTCGAATACCACGTCATCCCGGCGGCTAAACAACAAAACATCTGAATTGTATGCCAGCAAGTTGGCTACTGCTGTTCCGAAATAACCTGCGCCAAGCACACCTACCGGATTGAATGGAGATTCCATTTGGACTGTTTTGGTTAGATAATTATCGTACAATACGTGCTGTTAACACTATTTGTGACAACTTCGGTGGCACTACTTTATGGTAAAATCAGGCATGATGACTTTTGACCACATCTCCTTCCCTTGTGCATTGTAAACCGTGATGTTTAATGCTCGAGCCTTCCTAGGACCACTAAAACGAAGCATTGAAAAATTATTTTCAGCCACCACCGTACCAGAAACACGCATTTCGTTCGTCGTTTTGGTGGCCGCCTCGCCAAACGCACCCGCTGTAAGCGACGAACTCGTTAGGTCGTACACCCAATTGCCGGCTTTGTTTTTCAGTGCACTCAGTTCGGTGAAATGCCGGTCTCCCGTGAGAAAAACAACGCCCTTGAT
>JBIPOY010000309.1:0-4377 GCA_044378705.1 Saprospiraceae bacterium | reverse complement strand
ATTAAAGTGGCCCCTAGGCTATTAGTGAAAAAACCGATCTCCTCGCCGCGCTCGGGTCTTTTTTGACCCAGCGCCACTCCAGCAGGATTCCATGCTAAAGTACTAACCTTCCGGGTTGCCTCTGGAGTGCTGCTTGGACTTTATTCCCCAAGCCTAGCCGCTCAACGTTGGCATTGGTTAGAAAGACCAAGAAAGGCTAAAAGTGCTATTTTACCTTCGTTTTTTACTTCCTGTCACCGTATTACGGTTGTGTTTAGCAATTGTTCTCTAATATCTGCTAAAGTCCTGTTTTGAGAGTTTTTCCAAGATGTCCAACCATTAACAGTTTTTCTGTCGCTACCCGCGTCTTGAATACCAACAAGCGCTGCATAACTCGGGCTACTAAATTGTTGTCCTAAAAGTTCCAATGAGCCGTCTTCCGATACTACTGCTTCGTATCTTTTAGCCAGCCCGTTTCTTGGTTTGTATGTCATTGAAAGTTTTTCTCCAATGGCCAGCAAATTTGAGTTTACAAGGTCCGTAAGTTGAACGTCATATTGATTAATCCCTGTGTTTGCTTTTTGTGGTTTACTTTCTTCTTCGGTGTCAAGTTCAGGTTTGAACTCCTCAGGAAATTCAAAAACAATGTTTTCAGGTTTATTCAATTCAACGAACTTGCTTACAACCCAAAGCTTCACTTTATATTTCAATGTCCTTGCCCAATCTCGAAGATCATTGGTGACACCGTCAATTGGAACTCCTATAATGGGGTCAGTTTCAAGAATATCGCCAACAACTTGTCTAACATTGATGGCTGCGATATTCAAGTCTTCAAACTTCTCTTTCGTGTAATTATCGGTTTGATATTGTTGAACAGCTAGTTCAATAATTATCCGCTTCGTTATTACTTGTTGAGAGGCTAATATTTGTTTTGTTACTTGGGGGGCAATATGGCTCCACACACTATGGTGTATTAATTCAGCTTCCACTAAATACCATTTTTTCTGTCCGATGTCGATGGCGAAACCATCAGGAATGGTCCCTACACCATCCGATGTTTTAATTTTGGCTTTTGGTAAATAGAAGGATGTCGGTCCGAAAAGATATTCATAATTGTTAACGATTACTTGTTCTAATTCCGCTTCACTGTCAAAAGGTGCCTTTATAAATTTTGTATCTTTAAATATCAGCATGTTTTTTTGGTTTTACTAGATGTTTTGGTCGTCATAGCATGAGGCGTGACGTGTCTAAGGAGTGGAATTGCACGCAAAATATTACCGTACCACCACAATTTTCTCCGTCAGTGTTTCAAAGCCTGTGACGATGCGCAGTTGGTAAGCGCCAGCGGGCAAGTCACTCAAATCCACCGGAATATCCTGTTCTGTTACCTGATATTCCGTCCAGCTACGCAGCGCTCGACCGGCAGCATCGGAAAGCGTGAGATACATCGTGCGTGCCTGCGGGAAAGCCACCGAAAGCATCGTTTTGTCCTTGGCCGGATTGGGATATACTTCCGTGAAAGACACCGTTGACACGTCGTCAACGCCCACCGTTTCGGTGAGTGTAATATTGAATACCGCCATGCAGCCATTGGCATCAACCACTTGGAGTTGGTATGCACCGGCGGGTACAGACACCAAATCCTCTACCCCCATGGCAAACAGAAAACCTGCTCGATACCAATTCGTTGCGAAAACACCGGAGCCCCCGGCAATGTCAACTGAAATGGATCCGTTGCTCTGTCCCTGAGAAGGTTGGATGATGTTTGCCGGAGCGATTACAATAGCAGGCGGTGCCACCAGCACGGCGCTGACCACCTGGTCACAGTCGAGGGCATCGGTGACGGTAACGGTGTAGGCACCCATTGGCACACCGGTAATATCTGCGGTAACAGCGCCATTCGACCATTGGTAGGTGTAGGGCCCAACACCGCCGGACACCATCACGGCTGCCGATCCATCGGCAGCGTCATGGCACAGGGGCTGCGTCACCATCAAGGTTGCCACAACGTTACAGGAACTTCCCTGACAGGGTGCGACGATGCCCGCGATGGCTTTCTCACAGCCCGTGGCATCAGAGACGACTACCAAATAACTGCTGCCGGAAGACAATGGTTCGCCCTCCATATTGCCGGAAATGGTGTATGGTGGTAGCCCGCCACTGAGATTGAACTTCAGTTCAGCCCTATCAACGTCCACACATTTTTCTTCAATATCAAAATTCAATGGGGAGAAATCAACGGGAACGGAGGCATCCAGCAACCGAACGCACACATCGCCCCTGGAGGCTGCTGCTGCCGACACCTGTGAAGCTATTTGAAGATAATATGTTTGTCCGGCGTAAAGGCCGCCCAAAAACAAGTACCCGTCACAGCGCAGCGGATTTTCCACGCAAAAAATATTGGTCAAGGCGTTACAATCGCCTTTCCAAACGGCCATAACATGCTGAAAATCTGCACCACCGTTGATACGGACGCCACCGGAGGCCGGTGCAACAAATGAAAACCAAATATCCCGGGTTACAAGGGCTACGCAAGGCGGTATATTCCCTGAAAAAGTGGCGCCAATATTGCTACCGGGCACACAAGCCCCACCGACGGCAACCTGCGTGGCTGAAAGGCAATGGTCGTTTGCCGGTGCACCCTCCATTTTTCGGGTCATCTGAGGACAAACAGCGCCTTCAACAGTTGCAAAACTCCCTGAAATCTGGAGAAAATAGTCCTGACCGGCAACCAGACTGTTGCTTTCCAGCACACCGCCTTTGTGATTGCCCGTGATTTCTGTTAAATTTTGACATTGGCCGGCATACACCGTCATCACATCGGAAAAATTGGCGTTGCTTTTCAGCACGAGCAATTCCCCCGGTGCGAGCAACGGCGCCGTAAAGCGGTACCAAATATCGGCACGTGCCCCGTCATTGAGCGAAGGGATCGTGGTGGAAGTTTCAGCGTTGACATTGGTACCGCCGATACAGGGCGTATCCAGCGCGAGGGAGATGGCATCGGCGCAATGGTCGTTCAGGGGCGCAGCGGGTGGGGCCACAACCTGTTCGATTTTAAGGCACAAATTGCCCCTTGATACGCCATAACCGCCCTCTTTTCCACAAACGCGGATCAAATAAGGGGTGCCGTTTTCCACCGAAAAATAGGTATGTTCACCTGTAAAACCGTGTTCATCGCGGTTGTCGCACAACAGCAGTTGCGGGTTGGCACAATCACCGGTAAAGACATTGACCACATCGTTGAACTGGGCTCCGGTGGCAATACCTGCCCATCCGGTAAAGTCTGCTTGCCAGGTGTACCAAAGAGCGGCTACCGGTTTTTCGATACAGGCGGGCAAAGGTCCTTCAAAAAGCGCCGTTTCGTTGTTTGCTGTCTGGCAATTGGCGCCGGTGAGCAGGGTTTGAGCGTTCATACAAACGTCGTTGGCCACGCCGCTGCCCGTTATTTTCACATTGTCCAGACCAATCCACCAGGCATAATCCTGGCCATCATCGTATTCGAAAATGACCCGCATTTGTTGCGATCGGTAGGGAGAAAGATCCAGGTAGGAGCGCACATAATTGGGGAAATGAGGACCTCCAATGTCAAATTCGGCCTCCCGGACCAGGTATTCAGTGCCATCGCCGTGCTGAACGAGAATGGATATTTTTTCAGAATAATAGCGCATGATGATGTCAAAACTCAGCTCAAAACGGCCAAATTGTGCGCCATCGAACCACGGGCTCATCAGCCGAACGGTGGAGTACGGCGCTGCAGCACCGAGCAGGTCGTCGTCAAAGAAAGCCATACAGGTGCCATCCATGGACGTGCCGGCGTAGGTCGTTTTGGGATTGGTTTCATAGCCAAACAGCCAGTTGTCATTGCCCGTTACGATCTGCGTTTCCCAACCCGCCGGTTTTTCGCAACCATTGAACGTCTCCTTTACGATGTTTTGTCCCAACCCGGTGCCCACCACCTGAATATTGTCAAAAGCGGCCCACCAGGCAAATCCTCCTCCGTCGTCGTAGCGGAAAACAATCCGTGTAGAAGGCGATGCCGTAAGAAAAGAAAGGTCATATTTTAAAGTTGTGTATTCAAACAAGCTATCGCCGGTGGAACCACCTTGTGTGAACGATTTCAGCAGGGTTTCGGTCACACCATCGGTCACCAGTACTTGAAAAGATTCGTTGGCCGGGCCATAGTCTCGGTAATGAACATCCACCGAAAGTGATACATTGGGGTATTGGGAGGCATCAAAAGCCGGGGTGATGAATGTACAGGTATAAGCGGGGGAGGCATCCCCGGTAGCATCGTCATCTACCACAAGGAAGCAGGAGCCATTCATACTCAAGCCATTTTGGTCGTTGTTTTGCAGGCCGGCGCCCACGTACCACACCGGATTTTGGTTACCCGTGACG
>JBIPOY010000308.1:0-4402 GCA_044378705.1 Saprospiraceae bacterium | reverse complement strand
CACCATGCAAAAAATTCAAAATTACGTATTACTCGCCTTCTTATTGGCTGTTTCCATCATCGCTTGTCACAAGCATGAGGATGATACCAATAACCCGGTTGTTACCATCACCGCTCCTACGGTGAACGCATCCATCACTGGAGATGTTGTTATTGCAGGTGTCGTTACCGACGAGAGCTTGCACGCAATGACCATCAAAGTAACGAAAGACAGCGATAATTCAGAACTGTTTTCCGCCGCTCCGGAGATTCACGACCTCACGTCTTACACCATTGCTGAAGTGTGGACACCCAGTGGTATCACGGCAGAAACAGCCGTAACATTGACCGTAACGGCTTCTGATCACAGCGATCACGCAGTTACCACCACGGTGAAATTTACGGTAAAACCGTAATCGTATATTTAAAAGTACCAAAAGCGCCCATCTGAGATTGATGGGCGCTTTTGGTATGGATGGACAAATTTGTCATCCATCAATGTCTTACCGGATGACCGCCACGGGCATCATTTCATCATAAATGCCCTTGATGACAGGACTCTGCCGGTTGCCTGTGTACATCCGCACATTTGCGTTGATGTACGTGTAAAGTTCACCCACCGACACCACCTTGTCGTTGTTGGTATCCGCCTCGCCTTTTAGTCCCCGAATTAGAAAATGGCTAAAAACGCCCTGCCGAAGTCCGGAGGATTCGAGGGAGGTTTCTTCTGCTTTGCTCGACAGAAGAATAGCCGTTCCGGCAACAGATTTTGAAAGTTTTTGGTAATACTGAACGAGTATGGGTTCCTCTTCTACGGAACGCATGGCGAGGAGACTGCCGGAGTGGCAGGCGTCTGCGATACAAAGCTTGAACTTGGCCCTGCATTGGTTGAAGATCGCGGCGAGCTCTTCGTGTGCCAGTTTGTTGTTAAAACCATCAAAATCAATGGGCAAAAAAGAGCCATTCAAACCGTGGCCGGAAAAGTAAAAAAGCACAAGATCATCGGCGCCGGCCATGTTGAACACATCTGTCAGGGTGCTCAGAATATTTTCATGGGTGGCCTCTTCATCTATTAGAATGCGCACCTGATTGTCGGGCAAGGCTCCCCCTTCCGGACTTTTCAAAAAAGCGTAAAAACGGTAGGCATCATCGTCGGTATAACGCAGGGCCGGCATGTGGTCGTAGGCGGCAACCCCCACCACCACAGCCCATATTTTTGACTTTGGGAGACCGGCCATGGGGTGCACGGGGGTTGCTGGCGCCGTTGAGACCGTATAATCGGCCGGGGCATCTTTGCCCATATATTCCCCTGAGCGCCAAAAACCTTCCACCGTGGTTTGATCCCGCAACCGTAGGATACCACGGCCACCAAAAGCGCCTTCCAACCATTCACCCGTGTACGAGTCGCCGTTGGAATAAATGCAGGTGCCAAACCCATCTGGCGTTTGATTTTTAAACTGCCCGCTGTATCGAGCGGATCCTTCTTTGTACACAAAAACACCATCACCATTGTCACAATCACCTTCTAGGCAGCCTGCTTTTCCAAGTTCTACTAGACAGGTGCCCAAAAATTCACCCAAGCGCCACATCCCGTTTTCGGTAGTTCCGTCTTTTAGCGTTCTTTTCCCCGCGCCATCGGGGTAGTTTTCTTTGAAATGACCGTCATAAACATCGCCATTGGCGAAAGAGAAAATGCCGGAGCCGTCAAATTTTCCGTTCACGAAATTTCCTTCGTATTTACTGCCATCGGGATAGGCGAATGTTCCAATGCCTTCGTGGCAGTCACCGGTCAAACATCCACATTGAATGTTGGTACCATCGTCTGTTATCTCTTCTTTTTTTTGGGCGATATACGCTTCTACGATGTTTCCTTGAGCGTCTACGGGTTTCCCTTTTTTCCACAAACCCACGCGAGTAGTGCCATCAGGATAGGTTTTCGTGCCCTTGCCTTCCGGAAAACGATTTACCCATTCCCCTTGGTACTTACTGCCGTCTGTGTAGTAGCAAACGCCCACCCCTTGTATTTCACCCTGTTCAAAATGACCCGTGTACCGGGCTCCTGACGGGTATTTGTACGTGCCAATACCGTTTTTGCAATCGCCGGAAATACATTGACCATGCACTAAACCGACCGAAAAAATCAAAAAGAAAACAAACAGATGCTTCGTCATGGTTGCCGTAAATTAATATATCAAGGTTGCTGCTGCAACAAAATGGATACGGACGACTTATCTCTGCGCGGCTGATATCGGCAAGGTTTCCGCACAAACATTCAGGCGAAAATAACTTGGGTAAACGGTAATTATTGCGTAGCGGACAAAAATGTCTATCTTTTTATGATGGTTGTATCCCGGTCGTACACCAAACAGGTGAAAATACCCAGTGGATTGGCACTACCCTGCACGTTGCTTTTGATCGGTGATGGCTGCGCAAAAGGGTTTAAATTGCCTGAAATGGCCAATTGGTAGCTCTCTACGTAGTCGTAATAATCTTGTTGTATGTGAAAAATAGTGTTGAACACGGTGTCTCCTTCCATCAAATCATACCCGCTTCCAAATGCGATCAGTGCAGTCTGGGAGAATCGGTCTGTTACCAAAAAGTCCTGCTCGGGTACACTGTCCAGAGAAGAATAATGTAACATTCTGCGGTAGTAATTGGGGTGTTGTTGGTCATCGGTGATGTACATGATTGTCCTACCCAAGGAGTCAAACGACGGGCTATTGTTGAAACTAACCACAATACTGTCAATGGCCACCGTAGGCAACAGGCTGGTACCAGCGGTAATATTGCCGCCGTTGTTGGGCAATTCAATGAATAATTGAAACGTCGTTCCGGGCGTGGATGGCACCAAGTTGTTTCCAACGTAGTTGAAAATTTTAACGGGGTTGACACCTAGTGTAAGTTGGTTTTTCAAGGTATCGGTCCTGCCGTTGTATTGAATGGTTACCAAGGCATCGTCCAAGAGTGTTTTTTGAAAAAAGGAAGAATCCAGACCAAAAGGATCGAAGTAGGCGTAACTCTGCGTCAGCAATAGTTGAAACGGCTTTCCTGGCTCCAGATAACATTCTACCACGGGCTGACGTTCATACGTTGGCAGGTCAATGGTAACGTCGTTCGTGAGGTTGCAAGCGGCTAGAAAGGCAAAGCCGGCAAGCCAGACTATGTTTTTGATGGTGCTCATGACGGTTGAAGGCTGGTTAAAACTTGAAATTCCAAGTGAAACTTGGTAGGATGGGAAACAGCGAAACCTGCTTGGCTTGTAAGCCAATGGGAATATCACCCAGGGGTGTACGCTCGTATTGGGCGTCTAGATAAAGGAAATAAGGGTTGCGCCGATCGGTAACATTGTACACGCTGACCGTAATATCGTGTTCGCTGTACCGTTTTTTCCACTTATAAACGATGCCGAGGTCGCCGCGCATGTACGCCGGATAGCGGTATGTGTTGCGGGCGCCATACACAGGCACCACCGTTTGTAAAGGGGCTCCAGGCACATCTTGAATGGCATAACGGCCCAATGGCAACCAACTTACATAGCCGGAGGAATACACCCAAGTAGCAGTTAACTGCCATTTTTTTGTCAATTCATAGGTACCTACAATGCTAAAGTTGTGTCGGGTATCAAACCTAGGGGGGAAATAAGCCCCACCGTTTATGTCTGAAAACCTGCCACGCTTTACCCACGCAAGGGTGTATCCTATCCAGCCGGTGAGTTTCCCTTCCTTTTTTTCAATTTCCAGCTCCAGCGGACTGTAGGCAAATCCGCGGCCAATGGTCAGTTCGTTTTCCAGATCGTTGTTGCCAAAAAGTTCAGCGCCATCCACAAAATCAACTTGATTTTGAAGCCATTTGTACCAAGCTTCCCAAGTAACCAACACTTGATCACCAAGGAGATAGGAAGTTCCGATGGCTACTTGGTCACTGATTTCAGGTTTTACGCCGGCCGTACTGGGATACCAAATATCGGTGGGCAGCGACAGCCCGCTGCTGGCGAGTAGGTGTACATATTGGTTCATGCGTGCATAGGAGGTCTTCAATGACCATCTATCGCTGATGGAAAAATTGACAGCCGCACGTGGTTCTGCATTAAAATAGGTAGCAGGATTGTTTTGCCATGCTGAAAAACGGAGGCCGTAATTAACTTTCACCCGGGGTGCAACCGTCCATTCGTCGGAGATATAGGTGCCATATTCTATACCATTGTAGGTTCTGCCGGATTCAAATTTTACTTGACCATCGTCGCTACCTGCTTTGAGCCGCGCCGTTATGAAGTCGTGGTAGGTAATGTTGGCTCCAAAACGGAGGGTATGTTTGTTGTTTGGTTGGTAGTAAAAATCTACTTTCGTATTGGCATCCTTGATGTTACTGCTCAGGCTGAAAGAAAATCCCTGCAGCACATTCTGAATTTTATAACGATAATCGGA
>JBIPOY010000306.1:0-4403 GCA_044378705.1 Saprospiraceae bacterium | reverse complement strand
CACTGGTCACACTGGAGCCTTTGTCGGTGTACAATTTGTAGTCACATTCAAAATAAATATTGACTGTTTTGCACCCTACTCCCCGGTCTTCAACGACAACCGTCGTCCCGGATTCCCCTACAGGAGCATGCTCATCTGCGAGACAGTTAAAAGGAGATAATGCTTGAAGATCGGTTGTTTTGTAATAAATATAGTCACGAGACCCGTCCTCCATCATACCCAGTTGGAACGTACCCTCGTCAGTGGCAACCATGGCAGACAAACCTGTGCTGGTAATACTCAGCGATGCAATAGTGGAGGGTTTACCTTTTACGATACCTCTGTAGTGGACGGAGTTGTCAACATCAACCTGTTCTTGCGCGTTGATTCCTTTGGTTCCCACGAGAAATTGTGGGGCAAGAATTTGGACCTTTGCCAATTCAAGTTCCAACACGGAACCATCCGACAGTGGAATAGGAAAAGTCAGGGTGGAAGGCACTGTTTGCAGCAATACATCAAGCGCCTCATCGTCTGAACTCAGAATAGTGGCATTAGAGACGATATGTTCCAAATCGGAACGGTCATTGTTTAAAGAAAGCAAAGAAACTTGGTGAAAATCGGCGGTTGTTCTTAAATCATTCAACCATTCGGCAATCGGGTGTGCGGTTTGGGACGAAAGTGACATTGGGAGCATTAAGCTCAAAACCAATGAAAAAGTGATGGAACGCAATGAGATTAGAAGAAATTTGTACATTTTACAAGAAATTTAACGTGATAAAAAATGGATTAGATAAAACCATGAACAAGGTTTTACCTTGGTAACGGAAACTATCGCTGGATGAGGTTAAAATATTAAGACCATTACGAAGACAGAATGCCTTCATAAACAATTGGTAAAAATTTCTTTAAACAATATGTCAATCAACTTAAACGGTAATATCGCTCATAAAGGTTCAAACTTATTGGAGCAATGGTCACGCGGTTTTTACTTCGGAGATGGGCTATTCGAGAGTATACGCATGTTTGATGGTTTTGTTCCCTTTCTCCACCTTCATTGGGCAAGATTGGAGACTGGGATGCGGATGCTTGGATTTGATGTTCCTGAAAATTGGTCGTTTGATTTTTTTGAAAAAGAAATTATAAAGATTGCGCGTGTAAACGCTCGTGTAAAAATTACGGTGTGGCGTTCGCCTGGTGGCCTTTTTTTCCCAACCGACAACTCCCCGAATTTCATGGTAACCTCCACTCCTCTGACCTCAAATAATTTCAACTGGTATGGCGATGGCCTCCATCTTGCTTTGTGTACGAGCGTTCAACTACCGATTGACACTCTTTCAGGATTAAAAACACTGGGCGGAACGAGATATGTACTGGCGGCCATAGAAGCCCGCGCCAAAGGAGTTGATGATGTCATACTATTGAATGCCCATGGACACGTTTGCGAAACAAGCAGCAGCAGTCTTTTTTGGATTAAAGATGACATTGTTTACATGCCGTCGCCCAAAGATGGGCAAGTATTGGGGACTTTTCAAAACGTCGTTGTACACCTACTCCAGTCAGAGGGTATACAAATGGTGTCAAAATCCACTACTTTCGCAGAACTTATGGCGGCAGATGAGGTGTTTTTGACCAATGCCATTCACGGAATTCGACCTGTCAGGTTTTTAGAGGGAACGGAGTTTCGAAGTACTAAAACGATCACCTTTTTCAATTTAACGGTAGCCCTCATAAACGCTGTTTTATTTAAAAAAATGCGCTAAAAGCAGGTTGTTTTTGCGACAGTTTTTTTGATTAAAAAGCCTCAAAAAAAAAATAAAAAAAAATAAACTTTAACATTTAAATACATGTCAAAGCACCGTTCTGCTGCTGTTGGATTCATTTTTATCACCCTATTGCTTGATATTATTGGGTTCGGCATTGTGATACCCGTGATACCCAAACTTATTATGGGTTTGTCCGGAAACAACCTCAGTGATTCGGCTCGGATTGGAGGTTGGCTGATGTTTGCTTATGCGCTGACCCAGTTTGTATGTGCGCCTATCTTGGGTGGGTTGAGTGATCAATTCGGCCGGCGCCCCATATTGCTTGGATCGCTTTTTGGATTTGGTATTGACTACTTGTTTTCTGCCTTTGCGCCGACCATAGGGTGGCTTTTTGTGGGTAGGATACTGGCCGGTGTGATGGGTAGCAGCTTTACCACCGGCGCGGCCTATATTGCCGATATCAGTACCCCTGAAAAGCGGGCTCAAAATTTTGGAATGATCGGTGCGGCCTTTGGCTTAGGCTTCATCATAGGCCCTGCCATTGGCGGTTTTTTGGGTGGGTATGGGCCCAAAGCTCCCTTTTTAGCGGCATCTGCCTTGGCCTTGATCAACTGGTTGTACGGGCTTTTCATCCTTCCGGAATCACTGGCGATTGAAAATCGGCGTACGTTCAACTGGAAACGTGCCAATCCTGTCGGTACGCTGTCTGCTTTGGTTCAGTATCCTGTGATCAGGGGCCTCTTGGTATCCCTTGTTTTGTTGTATATTTCTACTTGGGCAGTACAGGGAGGATGGTCATACTACACCATGGAAAAATTTCATTGGGATGAAAAAGCCGTGGGGATTTCGCTGAGTTTTATCGGGTTGGTGACGTCCATTATTCAAGGTGGTTTAATCAGGATCATCATACCTAAGTTGGGGCAACAACGCGGCATTTACGTAGGGTTGGGCTTGTATTCCGTGGGGTTTGTTCTGTTTGCCTTTGCCACTCAAGGATGGATGATGTATGCATTCTTGTTACCATATTGTCTGGGAAGTATTGCGGGGCCATCACTTCAGGGCATCATTTCTACCCAAGTGCCGCCCAATGTTCAAGGGGAGTTACAGGGCGGTTTGACAAGCCTGATGAGCGCCACTGCGATCGTATCCCCACCCATCATGACCGCTATTTTTGCTTATTTTACTGGTCAGAACACCCCTTTTTACTTTCCGGGAGCCTCCATGCTTACAGGAGCCATCCTTACCTGCATCAGTGCATTACTCGCCTACAGAATATTGCGGAACAGAAAAAAGGATGCGTAAAATTTCCGGGAGAAGTCAATATTTCGTTTAAAGAGAATATAAACAGGATTACTTTTGCCGTTTAAAAAACGACGCCAACTCAAAAAATGAAAGTTTTTAAATTTGGAGGCGCAAGCCTCAGAGACGCCGCAAATATTCACAATGTAGCCAACATCCTGAAACGATTCGACCAAGAATCCTTGGTCATCATTGTTTCTGCCATGGGCAAAACAACCAACGCACTGGAAGCGGTGGTTGAAGCCCATGCCCAACAAAATGGCGAAGCCCATCATCTGTATCATGCCTTCAAAGAACAGCATTATTCGATCATGCGATCGCTGTTTGAACCTACTGATGGTGTATTCGCTGAGGTCAATGATACGTTTGTAGAAGGGGAATGGGTGTTGGATGAAAAGCCATCCGACAACTATGATTTTATGTATGATCAGTTGGTATGTATGGGCGAACTTGTTTCCTCCAAAATTGTAACTGCGTACTTTAACAAAGTAGGCCTTATTACTTCTTGGCTTGACGCACGTGATGTTGTAGCGACCGACAATACTTTTCGAGAAGGATGGGTTATTTGGGACAAAACAAAAGCAAACGCACTTAAAAATGTGCCGCCCTTGTTAAAAAAAAGCCGTTTGGTGGTTACCCAAGGCTTTATTGGAAGCACCTCTGAAAACTTTACTACCACCCTAGGGCGCGAAGGATCCGATTATTCCGCTGCTATTTTTTCCCATTGTCTGGATGCGGAGAGTATGACCGTTTGGAAAGACGTGCCTGGGGTACTCAATGCAGACCCACGAATATTTGATCACACGACCAAACTTGATCGGCTGTCATACCGAGAGGCCATTGAAATGACGTATTACGGGGCACAAGTGATTCACCCGAAGACCATAAAACCCCTTCAGAATAAGAATATACCCATGTTCGTGAAGTCTTTTCTCGACCCTGAAGCCCCCGGGACAGAGATCAGCAGTGATACCGATGATCTGTACCCACCCATCATTGTGGTGGAGAAAAACCAATCACTGCTGCACATCAGCACCCTTGATTACTCTTTTGTGGCAGAACATCACATGTCAAGGTTGTTCGGAAAAGCGGCAGATTTGCGTATTTTCGTCAATATGATGCAAAACACAGCGGTCAGTTTTACAATTTGCGTACCAAATGTGCCCGACCGTATTGAAAAATTCATTCAAGGCATTTCCGATGAATTCAAAGTGAAGGTAGAGTCGGGGTTGGAACTTATTACCGTTCGGCATTACACGGAGGAAACCATTGCAAGTTTGAAGAAAAATAAGATTGTACTGTTTGAGGAACGCATCCGAAACACCCTCCACATGGTGGTTAAAAATGTGCCCCTGATAGAGC
>JBIPOY010000307.1:0-4403 GCA_044378705.1 Saprospiraceae bacterium | reverse complement strand
GGTATTGGAAGGGTGGAGTAGGGCAGTATTTTTTTCCCGCCGATAACATCCGACATTGTTACAAGGACAGTAGCGGGATTTATTGGTTTGCTACTTCTGAAGGTTTGATGCGATGGGATCCGAATACATTGTCAACAAGGTTATTTACCACTACAGATGGTTTGCCACACAACAACTTGTACTCCGTTTATCCGGACACATTTGGCTTTCTATGGATGAGCAGCGACAATGGCATTGTACAATTTCAACCGTCCACTGAAAAATGTCGGTCTTTTCACACACAAGATGGCATAACGCACAATGAGTTCAACCGTATTTCACATTGTCAGGCAAAGGATGGAACGATTTATTTTGGTGGGTTAAATGGGGTAACCTCCTTTCATCCGAGAGATTTTTTTGAAGATTTCAACACAGGTTCTGATGCCGATGTGTATTTGACGCGAGTAATGACGTATTCTGCCAGTCATGAAGAAGAGGTCGATATTACAAATGACTATTACAAGAATCACAAAATTATTTTCAAGCCTAAAGACCAGTACATCAACTTCCAATTTGCTACAGCAGACTTCTCTCATTCAGGCCAAGTTGAATACAGTTATAAAATTGAGGGGTTTCGTGATAAGTGGGGGACTTCTTTTTCACCGGAGTTTCAATTGTCTGGTTTGCCTTATGGTAATTACACCTTGGTCATTAGGGCGAAAAACTCAAACGGCAATTATTCCAAAGAGTGTCGCATTGCCATTGAAGCGCCACTACCATTTTTCTTGAGGCCATGGGTGTTGTTATTGTCTGTGGGTGTTTTTTTTCTTATGGTGTATTCATTGTTTAAGTATCGGGTAAAACTATTGCGGGAACGGCAGTTGGAACTGGAGATGGAGGTAGAGAGTCGAACGCGCAAAATCAGTCAGGATAAATCGATCATTGAAAAGCAGTCTGAACGACTTGAGCAGATTTCAGAAGAAAAATCTCGTTTTTTTACCAACGTTACCCATGAATTTCGGACGCCATTGGCCCTGATAATGGGTGTCGTTAAAAGTATCGATGGCGGAAACCCCGGCACACAAAATCAGGAGCTGGTTCAAGTTGCCGTACGCAATACACAACATTTATTGAAAATGGTGAATGAGATTCTCTACCTGTCAAAAACAGATGCTGTGAGCCAAACGCTACAATCTGAACGGGTGATGGTGGATGATTTGTTGCGGCCTATTCTGAAAGAATATCAGTTGATAGCCCGTGAAAAGCAAATAAAAATGACCTATATCGTTGAAGAATCGGATATTTCAGCGATATGGGTGGCGCCTAAATATTTTGATATCATCATAGGTAATTTGTTGTCAAACGCTATAAAATTCAGCAAAAAAAATGGCCGGATAACAATAAAAATTCAAAGACTTTTGGATAAAATTTCCATTGGTGTGTTGGACAACGGTAGGGGAATCCATCCACTTGATTTACCGCATATTTTTGAACGGTATTATCAAACACAAATACCCGATGCGGCAGCAGAAGGTGGTACAGGAATTGGTTTGGCACTCGCCCGTGAATTGACAGTCATGATGAATGGTGATATCCGGGTTGAAAGTAGCCAAGGACTAACAGCTTTTTTTGTAACACTTCCTATGGCAGAGCAGTATGATGAAGTCGCTTCTAACCACGTAGAAGAAGGCGTTGTTGTAGAGAAAATAGCGTCCAATAACAATCTCATGGATACCATTTCAACGCCATTATCAGACCAGCAGACTCCCCGAATTCTCATCGTTGAAGATCATCCTGATTTTCAATATTTGTTGAAAATTATGCTGCAGGCTTCCTACCATGTATTTCCTGCTTATAATGGCGAAGAAGCCATGACTTTCCTTTCCTCCAATCCGCTTCCTGATCTTATTATTTGCGATGCTATGATGCCCGTCATGGATGGTTATCAGCTCATAAACCACTTGAAATCAATGGATATTTATGCAAAAATACCTTTGTTGATGTTGACAGCCAAGGATAATATGGAGGATAAAAAGAAGGCCATCAGGCTTGGAGTAGATGATTATATGATAAAACCCATTGAGACTGATATGTTATTGCTGTCAGTAAAGACACTCCTAGAGCATAAACGTGTAAGAACTCAACAAACTCGTCTGTTTGATGAAAAAAAGCCAATGGACAATGGTAATGCCTATTCTCAAAAAGATATTGAGTGGATGGCAAAAATGGAAGAGTTTTTGTTTGCCGGGTTGCCTGATCCTGAATTTTCAGTTGACAAACTTGCGCAAATGTTTTTTATGAGCCGTGCTACTTTGTTTAGGAAAATAAAACAGGTAACAGGCCTTACTCCAAATGCCTATCTGCAGGAAGCGCGCTTACAGCAGGCGCGAAAATTATTGGAGGGTGGGAATTATGGGACCATCCGAGCGCTTGCAGAAGCGGTGGGACTACGAGACATAAAGTATTTTGCACAACAATACAAGCTGCGGTTTGGCAAATCGATTTATAGTTATGCGATTGATCAGTAAACGGGAACGCCATTTTTTCTTTCATTTTTTCTAAAGGTAACTGGTTAGCGTGGTCGCGTCTGAGACAAAAAAGTAGCCGTTTTTTGCCAGACGAAGCGGATTTTTGTAGGCCGTAGCAGCGCTACGGTCAAAAAAATCTGCGAAGTATGGCGGAAAATGGGCCTTTTTTGGCCAGACAGCGTGCCTCCTAACCAGTTACTTCTAAAGTTAATATGTTGTCACCGCGTAACGAATTGAAATCAAGCTTTTTGAGATGATTCTCTACCGTAAAACACCTTTGGAATACAAATGAGATAATTTTCTACTTTAAATTGATCAAAAAAAATGGTGGATGCGGTAGTTTTGTTCAAGTTAATTACGGAAGTAGCATTGATGAATAAGAGAAGGGGCGCTCGGAAAAGCCCAAGCGCCCCAGATCTCTTGTTCAGAAAATAAAAAAAATATTTTGGGCGTTGTCGATTCCTTTTTAACACGTTTTTATCCCGGCAGGCACCACGTCTGACCGGGATTTTTATTTTAAGTTTGTACTGTTTTTTTTTGTTAATTTGGTATGATAGGTGGTATCTTTGAATGTTTTCAAAATTATTCTTTTTATTTCAGTCGTATTGTATAATGTTGTTGATCCGAATAGCCCAATATATTCTTATGGAAGCGCCTTTTTCCGGTCCAGTAGAGGAGTCGAATCACCTAGTTTCGAACAATAATAATTTTTAGTAATCAAGTATTTATATCACCACATCCTTTACAATACCTTAATCATTGTACAGGAATAAAGTACCGTTCTTTGTGCCATAAATTTATTAGTAACTACTTAAGTGGTGAGCTGTCTGGCCTGAAAATCCGCGAAGCGTGATAAAAAATGCCGTTCTTTTGTCTCAGACGCGACTACCTGAGTGTTTCCTAAAATTTATGGTAAATCAAGCCATCTCCGTTGAATTTTTATGGCTTGATCTAGTATTGTTTATTATAATATTATTTAATCCGTTATTTACTCAAGTGCCTTCTCCCTTTCTTGTCCTTTAGCCCCAATATCGGGCTGTCTAATTTTTCTTTCGCAGCGTTGTTGGTTGGTGAAAATGTCCCACATTTTGCCTTCCCGCCGCCTTGATAAAGAACAATATACTTCTTAAATGCAGCGGTTATTCGCACAGCTCTGTACAAGTACTTTCTTTAATTTTTTGCTACTTATCCTCCATAATTTCAGTACACATGAATTCTTTTTCCTCCCCTGTTTTTAGTCAATGCTATGCCCCCCACTGTATAATTTCTTTGCGTTTGTCTGCGCTGATCACCTTTTTTTCTATCACCTTATTTGTCGGCACCTCGCATGCACAGGTAAATGTTACAGCGACCGGTGGAACAGCCATGGCAACCTATGCTACCTTAAAATTAGCATTCGATGCCATCAATACCGGTACCCATACAGGCACCATTACGCTTGGTATTTCAGCCAACACAACGGAAACAGCAACAGCGGTATTGAATGCCAGCGGATCCGGGTCTGCCAGTTACACCGCCATTTCGATCAGTCCTACCGGCGGCGCGGCGCGAACCATCACAGGCGCTATGACCGCAGGGAATACTTTGGTTGACCTAAACGGCGCCGACAATGTCACCATCGATGGCTTAAACACAGGGGGAAATGCCCTCACGATATCCAATACGACGGTATCAGCTACCTCGGGTACTGCTACGATACAATTTCGTACAGATGCAACCAACAATACCATTACCAACTGCTCTGTCTTGGGGTCTTGTACCATGGCCGCTGGTACCAATGGTGGTAATATTTGGTTTGGCTCAGGTTCTACAACTACAGGGAATGACAACAACACTGTTTCCTATTGTAACATTGGTCCGGCAGGCGCAGGGCTACCCACCAAATGTGTGTATTTT
>JBIPOY010000044.1:0-12878 GCA_044378705.1 Saprospiraceae bacterium | reverse complement strand
CATTTGATTTCAACCAACTTCCATCCGCTGTATATTCACTTAGAATCCAGGCCAATGGTTCTGCCGCGTATGTGAAAGTCGTTGTAGAGCAATAATTCTCGTAGTAAACTAGACGAATATTAGAACAAATCCCGCATTTTTCACAGTTGAAAAATGCGGGATTTTTTCTGCATTTAGACGGATTTAAGTTTTTTCTTTGGTACAATAGGAGGGAGCGGAGTCCAACTAAACGAATCCTAGCAATCGCAACCAAGTGAAAGAACAGCCTTGTAAGGGTCGAGCGAGGAAGTACTCGAAACACCAAACTACCTTAAAACAACGTGATAAGTTTTTCGGCCTTATTTTTGCATGAGAATGGCTTACGGGCAGGAGCTAAGCCTGTTTGTTAGACTTAAAAAAGATATCTATCTATGAATAATGCCTTGAAAATATTGCTGGTGGCAACGGTATCGTTGGGGCTTCGACACGCCGAATGTCAAACCATCAAATCAATTGATAATTCGCTGAATGCCGGCAAAGTACTGTGGATTCCGCAGCAAATCAATACCGGAAAAGTACCTTTTGGTATTCCCGTTCGCCGAGAATTTGACGTAAAAAACATCAGTACGGAGAACCTCATTATTCTCCAAGTCAAAAGCAGTTGCCATTGTACCGTTGCAGAGTGGCCAAAAGAACCTGTGGCGCCCGGCCAAACATCCCACATTGTCGTAACGTACGATGCAAAAGTGGAGGGTGACTTTTACCGTATCGTGACCGTATTAACAAATTTTGATACCAATCAATCTGTGCCGCTGGCGCTGATTGGTAAAGTGGATCCCAGAACAGAAACACCTGTAGGCCAATAAACTTGGTATTTTTGGTGTGTATCAAGTTCTAAGGCAAGGCACAATTTATAATTAATTGGCATACCCAACATTGAAGGGGATGAGCACGGTAACTTGTACCATGCTCATCCCCTTTCATTTTTTCACCCTGGCTACGACAGTACGTTGCTCAAGATGCGATGGTATAAGAGTCTAGAAGGATATTAAATTCAACACAAAGGGGTTGTGAATGAAGTATATTTGCAATCAATCAAATCATCAGAAACACTTTAGGCACCGTCTAACGATCAAAAAAGGAGTCATATTGATTCCCTCCACGCTCTGTTTTATTGGGAACAATGGGGGGGGTATTCAAATCAAGCGATATGGAAGTACTGCTCACTTGATCCACGATGCTTTTCTTTTCTCCGCCCAAGAGGAAAGAGACACCTTCTTTTTCCCATTTTTGAAGCATTGCCATTCCTTCTTCTTCAAAAACACCATTTTGCAAATCAATACCATCCATAAAATTTTTGGACATATCCATAAAACGTTCCATTTCACCGACTTTTTGGCCTACATCTTCAGCCATGGCTTCTAGGGCCATATCGTACATGTATTTTTTGTCCGAATTACCGTTCAGGATATTCATAGCCGACCGTATGGCGGAATGACTGGCCCGAATGGCCTTGTATTCCTGTTCCTTGACCACCACCTGATCACTGAGATCTTCGAGCATAATTTCGGAGTTCTCATACATTTTACTCAGTACTCTGTACAATACTTCCATGCGTTTGTACAGATCATCCAGTTTCATATTAGACTCTTGCAAGCGACCAGCCTTACGGGCCTTCAACACCATGATCGATTCCCGGCCAATTTCCTTGGCTTTACTGGCCAAACCTAGGTTATTTTGAATGTCACGCTGGTTCTGCTTGATCATTTCACCCAATTTGTACATTTGACCTTTGAGACTACTGATCTGTCCGTTCATTTTTTTCAGACTGTCTTTCAAGTCTTCGATGTAACTTTTCAGGATGCCAATTGGATCAATTTGAACAAAAATACCGGTAACCCACCGCATGACTGATTTGTACATATACCAGACCAAGTTGCGCATTTTGGGGTCAAGAATGATATAAATCAAAGCAGACAGCACCGCAAGGATAACAACGAGGTAAAGCGTATTTTCAGCGAGCGCGATGAGTTTGGGGAGAATTTTGTACAAGAGATAACCGCCACCGAGAAGAATAGCGCCCATGAAAAGCCCACCAGTAACACCCTCGGGGCGTTCCCAGAAATTTTTAGGCTTGATAGGTTGTAAGTCAGTCATTTTGATAAAAATTATTGGTTACAGATGGAAAAAAGTGCTCTGAAGGTTGCCCTACGTCAGATATTGTTTCATTTTTTGAATGTCGGACTGTAAATGGGCCACGACAACATTGAGTGCGATTTCAAATTCGGCTTTGGTGGTTTCAATCTTGATGGTAGCCTCGGCTATTTCCTGTTTGATTTGCCCTTGTTCCCGCTGGTGGTTTTCGATTTCACCATTCAGTTGCGTTATCTGTGCTTGTTTTTGGAGTACTGTGGCGTCTAAATGTTTGAGTTCTTCTTCGCGGTTTCCAATCAATTTAGCACGTTGCTGTTCGTGGGCATCGTTGAAACGATCCTGCTCAGCCGCCATTACTTTTCCATAAAAAACTGCCGAGTCAATCAATTTTAGCGCATCAATACCCATGGTTTGGGCCATGGCAAAAGCAGATTTATAGCGGGTTGCCTCATCCATGGGCATTTTAGCCAAATTGATCAGTGATTGGCGGAATTCAAAGTAATCAAACCCTTCTTGGTTGTTTTGCTCCAACGCTGTTGCAAGCACGTCAATAAATTTATTGTTTGTGGTACTTACGGCATCCAACTCGGCTGTTGGAGCGGCCACCGCAGCAGCCGGCGGCGATACTTCAGCAGTAGCAGGCTGTTGTGACAACTCTTCGGCAATAAAAATTGACTTAAATTTTTTTAGTAAATCGCTCATTTTGGTAATTTGAGTCAAATGTGTGGATGGAATATCATGCGCAGCGCCGATCATCGTCGATGAACCCGGAAAATACGACAAAGTAAGGCAATACAACCGACAAACTGAAAACTAACCGTGAATTCGGTTCAGAAAATTATAATCCGTTTTGTAACTGGTTAGGTGGCACGCTGTCTGGCCCAAAAAGGCCCATTTTTCATCTCGGACGCGACCACCTACGTTATTCCTATAAAATCCTGGCAGATTAGGGAGCATCACTTTATTTCTGTCATAACTTTGCGCACTTACTCTACTCTTACATTATGACTTTTGACATCACCATACCCGTACTAAATGAAGAAGCCACCCTCGAACGGCAGGTACGAATTCTGCACAATTTTTTGAGTCAACATTATCCGGATTCGGCACAATGGAAGATTGTGATTGCTGACAATGGAAGTACAGACCATACGCGTCACATCGCAGCAATATTGTGCGATGAATTGCAAGGTGTTTGCTTCGTTCAGGTACCGGAGCGGGGCGTTGGCCTGGCCCTTAAGACCTCTTGGATGAAAAGTTCAGCCGACATTGTAGGTTACATGGACCTTGATTTGGCAACAGACCTCCAGCACTTCATTCAGGCCTACAACGCGTTGGCGACAGAAGGGTTTGACGTAGTTTACGGGACCAGGTTACACAAAAAGGCGAAAGTGATTGGCAGAACCATCAAACGAGAAATCACCTCCAGGGTATTCAACCTCCTTTTACAAAGCTACCTACGGACAAAATTTTCAGATGGAATGTGTGGCTTTAAATGGCTGCGGCGGGAGCACGTTGAAAAGCTGATACAGGGTGGGGCTGTCAGCAATGGATGGTTTTTCAGCACAGAACTATTGGCGGTAGCCGAAAAGAAAGGTATGAAAATTTGCCAACTGCCGGTCGTTTGGCGGGATGACACCAGTTCAAGCCGGGTCAATATCACGCGTTTGGCAAAAGAATACATCGCTGCGATGAAACGCTTAAAAAAAAGGCTCAAAGCGAATGCTTTTTGAGCAAAAACTGCGCCCCACCGTAAGACCCTTTTCCCAAAAAAATGGGCATTTATCTATTGAAACAATCGTTTCGATTCGATAAATGCCCATTTTAATACCTCGGGTAAGTCCTCTGTATTATAAGTGCAAACGTTCTTTTTTTTCCAACAACATTTCTTTTGTCTCAACGCGGTCGGGGTCGGGAACACAACAATCTACAGGACAAACGGCAGCACACTGAGGCTCTTCATGAAAACCTGTACACTCCGTACATTTATCTGGAACGATGTAGTAAAAATCATTCGAGACAGGATCATTTTTATGGGCTGCATCAACAGAGGATCCATTTTCCAAGGTGTAGGAGCCAGATACCGTACTGCCGTCTGAAATTGCCCACTCTACCCCACCCTCATATATTGCATTATTTGGGCATTCGGGTTCGCAAGCGCCGCAGTTAATACACTCATCCGTAATCATAATTGCCATAACAGAAACCTCTTTTATTGCTCTAGTTCAAACCAACAACGCGATGCGTCATAAAGTTGCGTAAAGGTAGTGCAACAAACAGGAAGAATCAAAAAAGCAACGCATCGTTGATCAAGCTATTGGACATATTTTAGAAAAACGACCAATTTATTCTCCCGTTCAAGTTTCTTTTTTGCTGCCGTAGCCGCTTCTCTGGTGGTGTAACGGTTGACACTTACATTGTAATAAGCTGAATTGGGAAAGCGTACGATTTCTGCGGTTGGAAAGCCCCAGCCTTGTAATTCAACCTGACGAATTTTTGCTCCTTCCTCCCGGAGATAAGAGCCCGCGACTACATAAAAGGCACCCGTTGAAGCGTTTTCAATGGCAATTTTGCCTGGCGGCGTATTTACCTTTCCGGTACCGCCCAGTGACACCGCAACAGCATTGTCTCCCAAAATTCTCACTTCGGTTCTACGATTACGAGCGTACTGTTTTTCATTGCAAGCTACGCCATCAATGCACCCATTTCTAGGTTCTTTTTCACCATATCCATGGGGTGTTAGGCGGCTTTTGGGGATACCCTTGGAAACCATATATTCCACCACCCCATCGGCCCGGCGCTGGCTCAATTCTTCGTTGTACTTACTACTCCCCCTGGAATCCGTGTGGCTTGCCAGTTCAACCATCAAAGTGGGTTGCTGTTTCATCAATACGACCAGCAGGTCAAGATCCTTTCTTGCATCCGGGCGCAAGGTTGCGTCGTTGTAATTGTAATAGATATTGGGCAAGTCAATTTTTGTTCCAGACATTATTGGCGTCAGGGACAAATTTTGTTTTACAGGTTGGTTGGGTTTCCAGCCATTTGTGTCCACATCTGCACTACCCACCAATTTACCACCTTGCATTACCTCTACTTTGTACTTCGTATTTGCATCCAGATAACCCTCTACCATTCCATTGCCATCGGTGATCAGGGTATCTTTTTTCCCTGTCTTTACATTGGTAACAACCATCATAGCACCCGACATAGGCATATTTGTCATATCGTTGAATAGCGATGGATTCCAAGGCACTTTCCCATCGGCCGGAGACAATTTTTCCAGTTGTGCCATCAGTTCATTTCCAGGCTTCGAAATGGGCAGGCGGAATTGCTTGGTTTGGTAACCGCTTTTACTGATGATAACAGCGTAGCTACCCGGTTTAAGTTCTGTCGAAAACCGGCCTTTACTGTCTGATTTGCCTTCAATGCCTTTGTCTGGCGGAATGGTACTGATCACGTCCTGACCGTTTTGATTTTGTACCGTGATCAAATTACCGTTTTCATCCCGTCCAATAACGTTGTTGCCATCGTAATTCATGACCTGAATTTCTGCATCGGCGATTGCATTGGTTGTGCCTTTTTCAGAAACGGAAACCTTTAGATCTAGCAATCGATCGGGAATCAATTTATGCTGCAAGAGGTAATCGTCAAGATTTCCATTTTCAGTTTTAAATGCCAATACATCATCTTGACCTGCCCCCCCGTTGCCATTGCTGGAGAAGTATCCGTTTATTTTATTCAGATCAATAATAAGGGCGAAATCATCACCTTTGGAGTTGAATGGTTCACCCATATTCATTGGTTTTGTCCATTCCGTTCCATCCGGAATAACATAATACAAGTCTAATCCCCCCTTCCCATTTTCAATACCGTTTGAAGCAAAAAAGAGCGTATTATCGGCATGAATGAATGGAAACAGTTCGTTGCCCTTGGTATTGACCCCTGAGCCAAGATTTACCGGTTCACTCCACGAGTCGCCCACTTTGTAGGAAACGTAGATATCCATCCCTCCAGATCCACCTTCACGGTTTGAAGAAAAGAACAATTTGTCACCATCAATACTGATGGCAGGGTGGCAGTCATCAAACTGGTTGTTGTTAAAAGGCAGTGGTTGAGGTTCACTCCAAGAAGCCCCCGTTTTTTTGGAGGAATAGAGCCTCATTTTCAGGGATTTATCTTTGGCGAGTTTTTCCTTCCCATCAATAATGTTATTTCTGGAAAAAAAAATCGTTTCACCCATTCTGTCAAAACAGACTGGACCTTCGTGGTTGAGAGAGGTCAACTCTTTTGAAAAAGGCTCTGGTGCAGACAAATTACCCTCCGCATTTCGACGGGAAAGCAGGATAGACATCGCCGGCAATTTCAGGGTTTCGTCCGTTCTTTTTTTCAAACCCACCGTATTGGTCGAAATAAATACAATTCCGTCTTCAAAAAAAGTGGGACTAAACTCCAAGCCAACGGTATTGATCGCCGTTTCGTTTTTAACCTGAACAGATACTGGTTGAGCAACCTGCCCTCCCGATTGTGCCATCAAACAACAATGACAAACAATAGTAAAAAAAGATGGTAACAGATACTTTTGGGCTTTCATAATCCCGTGATTTTGAATTGATTAGAAAAATAACGTGTAAGATAAGGACCATTGTAAAACAATGTATTTCGCAACTACTTAGGTGTCTCGATGTCTGGCCCCAAAAGGCCCATTTTCCGCCATACTTCGCAGATTTTTTTGACCGTAGCGCTGCTATGGCCTGCAAAAATCTGCTTCGTCTGGCAAAAAATGGCCGCTTTTTTGTCTCAGACGCGACCACGCTAACCAGTTATCTTTATTTTACATGAAAAAGCGAGGGTTTGACATCTTTTTCCCTTTCTTTTTCTTTAAATCAGCTTGCATCAAGACCTCAACAGATCCTGAGCTATAATCTTTTAGGCTACTGAGCGTAAAGTCGTACGCTACGCCTATCGCCATTTGAGGAGATGCCTGCCAGTAGGCCAACAAATCCATAGAGTCACCGATGCCATCTCCGCCCATGCGGTAGGATACACCCGCCGTAAATTTCTGACGAATATCAAGATTAAGATTGATATCAGCATCCAGTGGTGCGTTTTGGACATATTTTAACATCACCGCAGGCATGAGGTTGATATCATCACTCAAAGGAATAATGGCACCCGCCATCCCGTAAAAGTGCTGATATTGTCTGGCCAGCAGATTGGCACTGTTGTTGGCCAAACCAATGACATTGGAATACAACTGGGGCACAGACAAGCCAAAATAGTAGTGCTCCTTTACGGTAGCGTACAATCCGGCTCCTACGTTGCCAAAAATATTTGATTCCTGTTGAACACTGATTGAATTGTCGCCGATATCCACAAAAGTGGCGTCGTTGTAAGCTACGCCAAACGACCGAATCATACCGGAAAGTCCTACCCTTACCGATACATCTTCCGATGACACAAGATCATAGGAGTAGGCCAATGACCCTGAAAAATCACGTTGGAGTCCAATTTTTACATGTCTCATGGTTACGCCAACCCCTACCCTTTTCGACATAAAAGGAGCATTAAAACTCACCAAAGCAGATTGAGGAGCGCCCTCAAATCCAATCCATTGACTGCGATAGATTGCCGTGATGCTCGGGACGCCCCGAGCCCCGGCATACGCTGGGTTAACCATCAGTTTGTTGTACATAAACTGGGTAAACTGTGCCTCTTGTTGTGCATTCAGCGAGAAAGTGACAAACAATATGGCGAGAAAAAATAGTATTCTTTTCATCATAGTCAAGTTAAATAATGGTGATCGTTTGGACTTTTTTTCTAAGATTGATTCCCTAAACAGCCAAACAGCTACAATAGCAGAACCACATTCCTACACACATTTTGTTATCTAAAAATCTCAACAAAACCTTTCAGCGGCTTTTCCGTGGGATCCGGCGTGAAAATATAAAAATAAACGCCATCCGGTAAATCTTTGCCACCCTCCCCATTCAAAGTGCCACGCCAAGCCGGGTGAACCGCATCATTGGGATCATTGGTATACCCTTTGTCCTCAAAAACTTTGTCACCCCATTGGTTGTACACCACCAATGTATTGTTGGTAAAAGCAACGCCGTCGAGGCATGGTATGGTAAACCAATCGTTTAAGTCATCACCGTTGGGTGTGATGATATTGGGGATAAATGAACAACTTTCGTCTTTTACATTGATAGAAACCGTTGTCATTTCACCCGGATTTCCGCAATAGCAAATTTGGTAAGCAAAAGAAACCGTTTCTCCTGCTTGTTCCTGAACAGCAAACAAGCCATTTCCAAGCGGTGTTATTCCTGCAGGAAGTGGATCGGGAGAAGTAGCGCAAATTTCATATTCCTCCGGGTTGGCAAAACCATCATTGAGAAAAACATCAAAGGTGTCCAAAGCGCCCAACGCGATTTCAAAAACATCGTTTTGAGGATCCGCAACGGGCGTAAGTATCACATCAACGGTTTCTGCAGGTGTTAAACAACCATTGACGTTCGCAACAACAGAGTATGCACCCGTTTGTGGTGTATTGAGTGCCGGTATGGTGTATTCATTGGTTGAAGAAGGCAATACCGTGAATGGTAGTTTATTCCATGTATAGGACGCGCCTTGAATAGCCGTAGCTGTCAATACGACGGGCTCATCAAGACACCCTGGATTGGGATAAGCGGTTGGCGACAACGCCGGAAGGGGAGATACAACAATTGAAACAGAACATTCTGTTTCGTTGCCGGCTGCATCTACTGCTACAAATGACAATACGTGCGTGCCAACGTCAAAAATACCGCCGGAAGTAATACCCGAACTTTGAGTGACCACCGGCACAACACAATTGTCTGTCGCCCCAGGCGGGGAAAAGGAAAGCTCCACGGAATTACATCCTGCTACCGTATCCATACTCGTGATAAAACCAAAACCAGATAGTAATTCGGCCCCCGTGCTTACTTCAATTGGAAGGGATGGACAGATCATAATGGGAACAATCAAATCCTGTACAGTTACGATGTATGAGGCCGTCACGGACGTTACCCCATCTGTGGCCGTAAAAACAATGGTATGTACGCCAGGTCCAAAATCAGTCGGCGAGGTAGGATTCGAGGTAACCGTTGCAGGGGTACAAAAACCAATGGCAACCGGTAAATTCCAGGCCACCAACGTATCACAAGCCGTGACCGTTAGATCGGCAGGTAACGTTCCCAAATCAAAACCCGGCGGAATTCCTATCACCGTTACGGTAAACGTACAAGTGTCGTAATTTTGACTCAAGTCTTTGGCAAAAATTTGAACAACTGTGGTACCCACCATAAAATCATCGCCGGAGGCAAATGGCGCTGTTACCGTTGGTACGGAACAATTGTCGGTCGCTGTGGGGTCCGTCCAAGTGACCGCAACTTTACAGGTTCCATTCGTGGAGACCGTAATATTTGCAGGGCAATTGCTTAAAACAGGCGGTACCAAATCCCGTACTGAAATCAAAAATGAGCACGTGTCGCTGTACCCTGCTGCATCTGTAACGATGTATGTAACGGTGGTATCTCCCGCCGTGAAGTTATGACCTGAATGTAGATTTGTTGCCAAGGTGAATTGGCTGCAATTGTCATTGACTGTTGGGGCCGTCCATGTTAGTATGGTGTCACAACTGTTGTTCGGTAACAATACCACCAAGGGTGACAACGGACAATTCTCCAATACCGGAGGTGTTTGATCCTCCACCGCAACGGAAAAAGTACACGTCGAAAAATTACCTGAGTCGTCTGTAGCCGAATAAGTAACCACGACTGCCATTCCAACATCAAAAAAAGAACCCGGTTGATCTGACAACGATATCGTAGGCGTCGAATCGCATATATCTGAAATAGTAGGCTCCGTCCAGTCAACCACGGCACCACAAAGACCGGGGTCTGTCGCTACTGAAATATTGGATGGACAATCTACAATCGTAGGCGGTGCGCTGTCAACTACCGTAATATTAAAAGTACACTGCGCTTCATTGCCACATTGATCCACCGCAAACCAAGTGACCAAGGTTGTTCCCGGTGAAAAGATCCCGCCGGAAAGTGGGCTTCCACCCAAATCTATATTTGGATCACATAGGTCACTCGCCGTGGGTATTGCGTACTCAACAATGGTATCGCAGGTATTGATCGGCAAGACAATAATATCAGCAGGACAGGTAATCGTCGGCAAACCCACGTCATTCACCAGTACGGTAAACTGACAGACGGATGAATTGCCTTGAATGTCTGTTGCTTTGTAGGTTACGGTCGTCGGAGTACATGACGCCGGAAAAACATCACCCGGTGAAAAATCATTGAGTATGGTAATCGCCGAACAGTCATTGAAAGTAGGAACCGTCCAAGTAACCGGTGCATTACAAGCACCCATTGAAGCGTTCAAGGTAATATTGGCCGGACAATTGAATACCTGAGGGGTACTGAAATCACTCACCGTCAAAATGAAAGAGCAGGTTGATGTATTGCCAACTAAATCTGATACCGTATATGTGATGGTCGTTTGTCCGGTGGTATAAATATTGCTTACCGGCACGTGATCAATACTCGCAATGGCGCCACAATCATCCAATGCCGTGGGCATCGGCGGTAAATAAACAGCGTTACACTCCGTGATTGGCGGCGTCACCGATGTATTGGGCGGGCAGGTAACGACCGGAGGCGTGGTGTCTGCGCTGGAGGAAAACAACCCACCGGTGCTCTGCACAGACACTGGGTCAAACAAAGTATTTACGGCATTCAAGGGATCTTGAAATGTAAGGGTCGTGTTGCCTCCCGGATCCAAAATATTGTAATTTAAACAAAACAAAGTATCACCCAATGGAATATCCGGCCACGTAAGTATGTTGCCAAAAAAGAGTAGTAGGCCATCATTTACGGTAGAATACGAAAAAAACATTCCCGGATTAAGCAGGAGCCCCGGATAGGGCATGGTGACCGGCGGTACCAATTGTAAAACAGTGTTGTCCCATGCTAATCCAAACTGTAATCCAATGATATCGGTGAAATTATCGATGGTAATACAATGTTTAACCTGACCCGAACCGCCCTGACAATCCGTCTCAATGGTATCTATATGCAGCACGACGGGGGCATCAGCCTGTACAATGACTGCAAAAGAACAGGTGGCTGTATTGCTGTTACCGTCAATGGCGGTGTAAACCACATTGGTTGTTCCCGCATTGTAAACCCCGTCTGCATTTCCCGGGCCCATACCGATGGTAGCGCCCGTTTGTGTAAAGGACCATTCCGGTATATTACCACAGTTGTCTGAAACCATTGGCTGAAGGCTGCTCACCGGCGTATTCAGTTGCCCGGCTGGCGCTTCTACGGTAACATCCGTAGGACAAACAATGGACGGCGGTGTATTGTCCACCATGGTTACCTGTCCTGCAAATACAGATACCGGAACATCTTGCGGTGGAAAAGCCGGACCGGCGAGGGCAGAGATGTCGGTAGGAATATTGGTGAAAGAAACAACGGAACCTGTGTTGCCCAATAGGTTGAAATGGACACGAAAAAGCAAAGATCCGTCTATTAAACTAGTATCTGCTAGGGTACTCCAGCTAAACGAGAGTTGACCAGCATTGACAAACAATGCCCCAATATTGCTCGGATCAAGACCTAGGACAGGATTTAAATTGCTGACAGATTGGTATTCCAGATTGGTAGGATCCCAACCCATTGAAAACTGCAGTCCTGTAATCTCTGTAAAATTTAAAGTGGTGACATTGATGAAAAAATCAGCACCACAAGATGCATTCGTGCTGCCCGCAACCAAGGTCAAATTGGAACTTCCCGCTCCAAAAGCAACGGTTACCTCAAAAGAGCAAGATGCTGTGTTGCCCCCTGTATCCTCCACGGAATACGTGACGACGCTGTTGCCCAAGTTGAACAAGGTACTACTGGCATCCGCGTCATTGGTCGCAATCGCAATCGTAGCGCCGGTGGATTCCCAATCCACCATGGGGGACGCACAATTGTCAGAAAGCATTAACGGAGCAATGTTCTGAACAACCACTGAGCCAGGCGCCTGAACGGTTATATCATTGGGACACGTTATCAAGGGTGGGTTGTTGTCCACAACAAAAATCTGCCCATCTACCGTAACCATGACTATTTCTTCCGGCGGAAACATCGCCCCGGAAAGTGCAATTCTAGTCGTCGGAACATCTCCAAAAACAATACTAGACTGCCCAAGAACTGTCATGTTAAGTGTAAACAACAAGGTGCTGTCCGGTAAAGAATTCCCGGAAAATGGTCCGTTCCAAGCCATGGAAACCTGCCCGGTAACGGTGGAATCCACTCCGAAATTGGCCGTCGTAAGGGCTATGTCCTGGTTTAAATCAGACAAGGAAACGAATTGTAAAAAACTGGTGTCCCAAGCCATGGAAAACTGGAAAGCAGCAATTGTATCAAAATTATAGGCATATACCTTGATGGGTATGGTCTGCCCACAAGACGCTGTCGGAACAATCGGTAAAAAAGTTAAATCTTCACCAACCATAAAATCTACTGTAACCTGAAACGAACAGGTTGATGTGTTGCCCACAATATCTGTTGCATGATACTGAACTGTACTCGACCCAATGTTAAATATCGCTCCACTCGCGTCCGGATCTACCGGGAAATTCGCGGTCGTAGCACCTATTGAAGTCCACCCAACAACGGGCGCTCCACAGTCATCTGCTGCCGTTGGTGCAATATCGTTGACCG
>JBIPOY010000304.1:0-4425 GCA_044378705.1 Saprospiraceae bacterium | reverse complement strand
GGTGCTCAGACCATCGCCACCCTTGGCGCCGGTGTTGTAGCAGGTTTGGCGGCAGCCTTCACTTCTTCCATCTGGTTTTCTGCGGTTGAAGGAGAGGTGTACGCCATGTCAACTTTCTTCACCGCCATGACCTTGTGGTCGGTATTGAAGTGGTATAACCTCCCGGATACTGCCGAAACAGACAAATGGCTTGTTTTTACATTTTATTCAACAGCCTTATCCATTGGTGTCCACTTGCTCAGCTTGCTAACCTTTCCGGCGCTGGCGATGCTGTACTACTTTAAGAAATCAAAAAAGCCCACGATCATCGGCACTTTATTAGCCTCTGTGATGGGCGTTGTATTCATTGTTGCCATACAGAAGCTGGTTATTTCAGGTATTCCGGCCATGTGGGCAAGTTTTGACAAAACATTTGTGAACAATTTTGGTCTGCCCTTCTATTCCGGCATTGTACTGGTGTTGTTGATTTTTGCTGGCGCCATTTGGTATGGTTTGAGAACGGCAGAGCGCACACAGAATGGCATACTTCAGCGCATTGTAGTAGCTTTTAGCGTGGTTGTATTGGCTTATTTTTCCTATGGCATGGTTATTATTCGTGCCAATGCCAATCCGCCGATCAATATGAATGACCCCTCAGACCCCATGCGCTTGCTTCCGTACCTCAACCGCGAGCAATATGGAGAACGGCCCTTGCTTCGCGGCCCAGATTTTGAGGCTCAACCTGCCGGCATGAATAGTCAGGAGCGTTACGGTCGGGTAGGCAATCGCTATGAGGTAGTGGATGAAAAAGTAGATTACAAATATGATCCGGGCGATGAAAAACTTTTTCCACGCATGGGTGATTATTCCCAGGGAAGGCCCAAGTTGTATCGCCAGTGGATAGACAAACCGACGGGGCCATTGACGTTGGGAGACAACATCGAATTCTTTTGGCGCTACCAGATTGGCTGGATGTATTTTCGTTATTTCATGTGGAATTTCTCCGGAAAACAAAATGGCGAACAAGGATATTATTCTTGGGACCCAAGTTCCGGCAATTGGATCACCGGATTTGATGCCATTGACGAGGCCAGGTTGGGCAACTTGAAAGAGCTGCCGGATGCAGAGAAAAACAACATGGCCAAGAACAAATACTACATGATTCCCTTTTTGTTGGGTCTTTTGGGTATATTTTTTCATTATCGCCGCCGACCAAAGGATTTTGCCGCCATCATGGCGCTGTTCATCATTACCGGTATTGGCATTGTTGTGTACTCCAACCAGCCGCCCAGCGAACCCCGTGAGCGGGATTATGTGTTGGCGGGCTCATTCTTTACGTATTGTATTTGGATTGGTCTGGGCGTGTTGGCCATCTTTGAAATGTTGGCGGGAAGTTTAAAAAAACTTGCAGCTCCGGCTGCCATAGCCCTTGGATTGACGGCGCCACTGCTGTTGGTAACTCAAAACTGGGACGACCATTCCCGGGCAAAGCACTTCGCCAGCCGTGACTATGCTAGTAACTTCCTAAATTCTTGTGAGCCGAACGCCATCATCTTTACGTATGGCGACAACGACACCTACCCACTGTGGTACAGTCAGGAGGTAGAGGGTATTCGCACCGATGTGCGCGTCGTCAATCTATCGCTGATTGCCGTTGACTGGTATATTGGTCAATTGCGGAGGGCCGTAAACAACTCTCCAGCCATCGAAATGAGCATACCCCAGGATAAATTGAGAGGGTACCGGCGGGTGCAAATCCCATATTATGCTCCGGGCGGTGAAAAGGAGATGGATCTCAAACAGGTCGTAAAGTTCTTGGGTGAAGACCATCGCCAAGCCTCAAATGGTGGCCGTGATTTTGACTCATACCTACCCACGCACAAAATGTTCATTCCTGTCGATAGACAGCAGTTTGTCAACAACAAGATTGTCGCAGCGAATGATTCTACCCTTGTTGATACCATTCGCATTGATTTGGGCAAAGACAAAAAGTACATCATCAAGGATGAATTGGCTCTTTTGGATATCATCGCGTCAAACTTGGGCAAACGTCCTATTTATTGGGCGGTTACATGCCGTGAGGACAAGTTGATGGGCTTTCAGGACTATCTTCAACTAGAGGGCCTGAGTTTACAAATTATTCCTAGGCGTTCTTCGAGTAATGCAGAAGCGTATGGTATCATTGGTTCCGGTCGTGTGAACACAGAGGTGTCTTACCGCAACATCATGGAAAGTTGGAAGTGGGGTAATTTTGATAAAAACAAGACCTTCATCGACAAGTCGTATTTACCAAGCCTTCAAACCATGCGTGTTGCCATGATTCGCATTGCCCGGCAATTGGTGTTGGAAAACAAACTGGACAAGGCAGAAGCACTGGCAGACAAGTATTTCGAGGTTTTTCCGCAGTACAACTTCCCGTATGATCAGTTTACTGCTTTTATGACCGATGTGTATGTACGCTGCGGAGCCAAGGAAAAAGCGGCTGAAAAAGCCCTTCAAATTGCCAAAACAATAGAGGGACAATTGAGGTACTACAGCTCACTTTCTGCCACTTTCAAAAAAGGTTATCAGCAGGAAGAGCAATTCTCGCTCAGCACCGCGAACAACCTGATGCGCATGGCGGAGGACTTGAAAAATGACACGTTGAGGCTGGAACTGGAGCGGATGTTTACACCATACATGGAGATGGAAAAAGCACCTATGATGCCCGGTTTGCAGAATTAAGGTTTCCGTACGATCGAAATACACACAAAAGGGCGCGTTTCCAACCGTTGGAAACGCGCCCTTTTGTGTGTAAAAGACGTAACTATAGGTGGGGTACGAAAACACCCATTTTTTGTTTCAGACGCGACCACCTAAGTCGTTACTTACTTCCTTGTTTTCACGTTGTCGAAAACATATTGGCCGATATCATGGCCACTTTTAAGGCCGGCCTCGTTGCCCCTGCGGTAGTGGATACCGCCGAACATACGGCTGACACCTACTTGGGCGGCCGCTTCCTGAAAAGAATTGAAGGTCCTTGGATCAATACCAAATTCTACCTCAGTGGAATCTGTGAATGAAAAATTGTCACCCAAGAGGTTGGTCAGTACCGTTGCTGCTGCCGCAGAAATGGTGCTATGTCCACTGGTGTGTTCGGGGAAAGGAGGTGTTTGGATGAGGGGTCTCCATTCCGGGTCAATGTATTGGTTGATATAAGATTCCGGGCGGATGAGGTTGTATTTGTATTTGGCATGCCAACTGGCGATGAAGCCATCGGCGAGCGCACAGGCCACTTTGACATAAGCCTCCGCTGATTTCATGATATCAGCATTGCTTTTTCGGCAGGCATGTGCGGTAATGTTCATCCAGTGTCCACCGGGGCTAATTTTTTTTCGTGCGAAGGCAATGTGTCCACTCACTTCCATGGCAAACGGATTGTCGTCCCAATACCATGCGGTAGCGATTTGATCTTCTTTTTGTGCCTTTACGAGATCATAGACTTCCATGGCTTGTTTGTAGAATTCACTGCCTTTTTCTTTGCTGAAGGGGATAGGCCCATCCGCAGAAAACTGTCCGCTGGAATCAATTACCCACGTACGAATTTCGGGCCAGTGGGGTTCTAGGGCATCGGCATACGCGGGTGGAGTTGGTCGCCACCGAGCGGCATCGGTCACCTCGATGGTAAATTTTGGCGCGCTGCGTGTTTGCGCATAATTGTCGGATTTTGACCAAGCCAAGATGTGTTTTGCCACCGCATCACCATAGGCCATAGAACGGTCATACACCTCTTTGGGCATATTCATGGCTTGGAAATCAAGGAACACTTTTTCTTTCATTTCCTCCATGTCTCCTTCTGAAAACACCAATTGTTTGCCGACGATGAGCAGCGCATTGGTGCTTGCAACGGGGAAGCAGTATTCTTTTCCGGCTTCCGGTTTGGGACAAGGCGTCAGGCCCTTGAGTTGTCCGGCTAAGCTTTGGTACTCCGGATATCCGGGTACAAGCGCTTCGTATGCTGCCACGGAAGCATACGCGTAGATCCGGGACGAAACGGGCGGAGCGAATATGTCGTGGCGAATAATATCCGTGATGCGTCGCACACCGGCATGGATGAATTCGGCATTGCCGGCCTTTTGCTGATAATCAGTACTGTAGTTGTTGCAGGCCGGCAGCCAGAATAGCAGCCCGATACCCAAACCCAAAAAAAGCTTAAATTTCATGATGGTTAAGATGTTCGTTAACAGAAGAAGAGAGTCACAGAGGGTTTCTTCAGAAACAAAAGTTGTTCATGGGCAAACATACCGTCTAACCCGATCTTTATTTGTTAGAATATACTTAAATAGGCGGTATTAAAAATTTTTCCACATCATACTTTCAGTAGGTTTGTCGGTGCGTTGGTTGTACTTGGCGTTGGTTTTGTTGTTGTAATAGTTTTCGATGGAACCATCCACAAGAAAATAGATC
>JBIPOY010000305.1:0-4425 GCA_044378705.1 Saprospiraceae bacterium | reverse complement strand
CAGCGAAGGTATTTGTGGTGGGTGGCGCCGGGCCATATCAGGTTAAGTGGTCAAATGGACAAATGGACCAGTTGGTACTTTCCAGCACTTTCTCGGAAGCCGTCAGTTTGGAAGGCGGTAGCTATACGGTAACCGTCACGGATGCCAATGGTGTTACGAAGGTGTTGCCGGTATCGGTACCCGATGCCGAGCCCATTGAAGTTACCTTTACCGGAATTGATCCAAACAGCTATAACTCCTGTGATGGCGAGCGTATTGCCTTTGTGACAGGCGCTGCAGAGCCAATTACCTATATTTGGGCTAGTAATTTTGGCCACAACGGTAGCAAGGAACGGGCCGAAAACCTCTGTGCAGGGGAGGTGTTGTCTTATGTTATCACCGACAATGATGGCTGTTCCATCAGCGTGATGGACACAGTACCATACCCGGAAGACGGATGTTTCAGAGTGCGTCCGGTACTTACGCCGGAAGAGCAAGATGGTAACAACGACTTCACGCTCATCACTTGTATTGAGACCGTCAAGCATACGGTGGAAATTTTCAACCGGTGGGGGCAGTTGGTTTTCCAAACGGACGGTTATTCCAATGATTTTGGAGATCCTATCCATACTTGGACAGGTGTTACCCGTACCGGACAGTCTTTGCCGGAAGGTGTTTACTACTATGTGTTGACCTTTACGGATGATGAGGGCAACCCGCACCAACTCAAAGGCCACATTAATTTACTCAAATAACGATTTTTTTCGGCTTGATCTTCTTGGAGGTGTTGTAACGATGGGTTCCAACACCTCCAACTCCGCAGGCCTTTCGACCCAATCCTAATCATTTTATTTTTCCAAAACCATTGCAATGAAAAAGATACTTTTCTCTCTCCTATTTGCCCTTTCCTCCCTGGCGGCATTTGCCCAAGAGCAAGCTGCTTATACACAATACCATGTTTTTCCCGTGCTCATCAATCCTGGCTGTACGGGGCTCGACAATAAGTCTCAGGTACTGGTCAATGCACGCAGTAGTTGGTCGGGGTTTCCCGGCAGGCCCAATACCTACACGGTGTTGTACAATGGTCCAGTTGGCGATAAACTCGCGCTTGGAGGAGGCTTTTTCTCAGAGAAGGCAGGCGACATCAGTACCACAAAAGTGATGTTAAACTACGCTTTCAGGTTTAAAATTGAAAAGGTTAGCATTGGAATGGGCCTTTCGACAGAGTTTCTGAGCAGAAAAGCCGATGCCGCTTTGTTAAACGACCGGCTGGTGGACATCAACGACGCCACGTTGGAAAACTTGGTGGATGGCCAGCAGATATTTGATGCGTCTCTTGGCGTACACTTACAATACGACGATCGTTTTTTTGCCAGTTTGGCTTTTCCGAATACCATTCGCACTCGCTTAGACGAGGTTGTGGTAGAGGACAACGGTTCCGTAGGTGCTGCGGGTCGGCATTATTTTTTCCAATTGGGTTATGTGCTTCATGTGCCCAATCAGAATTTCAAAATTGTGCCTTCTATTACGGTACGCAATTTTCGCAATACACCTTCACAGATTGACATAAACCTGCAGGGACGTTTTCTGGAAGACAAGTTGATTGCGGGCTTGACTTTCCGACCCAGCAGTGAAGGTTCTGCGGTTTGCCTCTTGGGCACCAAGATCAACCAATTGCATTTTTTCTATTCCTACGACCTTTCTTTTTCCAGTTTTCAGCGTTACAATGGTGGCTCCCATGAGTTTTCAGTTGCGTACACCATACCCTCAAAGTTGAAGCCGACATCTCCTGAAGCCATTTTACCGGGAAATTAACAAGCATAACACTACATACCACCCTTGGGCTCCATCAGTCGTAGCGGGCTTTAAAAGGTGATTTCCTAAAACGAATAAACTCTTAACAATTGGTTTTTGGGATGGCCTCTCTCCTAAAGGTAGGAGGGGGGCTTTTTTGTACCTGCTCAAGAGTTGTACCTGCTTATAGTATATGTTTCATTTTTATCCGTAAATTTTTAAAAAAAAGATTAAAATGTTTGTCTATTGGCAAAAACACAATCTATCTTTGTCCTTGTTCGGCAAATTTGCTGATTCTTTTTAATCGATTGCCCTTTTGTATTCTCATGAGCGAATTTGGTATTGGATCTCCGCAGTAGCCTATCAGGCTTATCTTTGAGTTTCCAACCCTCCTCCCGCTCTTATTGGCTTATTTTACAGACGATTCTGATAGCTTGTGCTACCTAGAGTCGAATCACTGTTTTAACCATAAATCTCATTCATTCATTAACTAAATAATTTTCACGCATGAAAAATATGTTTGCAAAAATGTCCCTGATAGCAGTACTTCTGCTCGGTGGTGTGATGCTTGCAACCAATGTACAGGCCCAAGGGGGTACGTTGCAGCAGGATCCAGCCAAGCCGGATGTAAAAATATCGGGTACTTGGAGTGCAGCGGCAGCAGCTGTTCAGCTTCTTGAAGCGCAATTGAACGGACCGATTACGCAAGCCCTGGAATCTTTGCCACAAGGCGGCCAGTCCTTCACCACTTGGAAGTGTAAATTCCAACTCTACAGTGCGGTACGTACCTCCATCCTTGCTGATGTGCCTGTACCCAAGGCTGTCCGTATCAACTACGACCAATTGAATGGTTCTGTTGATGCCGTTCCCAGTCCAATATCTTCCAATGAGTGGCAGGTCATTTTCGACGAAATGATTGATTTACTCACATTTTAACAAACATCAAAACGTGTGCTACAACGTTTGATGTCTTATTTGTTGCAAAAATTAATTTTAACGTTCTGAATAAAAAAGTAATCTCATGAATTTTAAGAAACTCACAACATTTAGCCTTTCGGTTCTGTGTGTGTTGTTGACAGTTGTCATGGCCAATGCCCAGACTTTCAATGGCACCACAACCAACCAGGCAGGCAACTCCTCCGTGCCTTCTTCAGGAACGGGTGGTTGTAACGTTGCAGGTGGAGACAGCTATATCAATGCTGTTGCCGGCCTTACCAACCAAGTAGTATCAAATGTTAGGATCAACCTCACGCACACTTGGACGGGTGACCTGAACATTCACCTTCAATCACCCAGCGGCCAGATCATTGAACTGTCAACAGGCAATGGTGGTACCGGTGACAACTACACCAACACTGTTTTTCAGGACGGATCTCCTAGTATCACGGGTGGAACAGCTCCTTTTACAGGGACGTTTGCTCCTGAAGGAACGTTGACCGGCATCAACTGCGGTGGTCTCATCACCCCAACGGTGACGGCGCTGAATGGTTTCACGGCTGCCCAAAATGGCAACTGGACGCTGCGTATTTCTGACAACGCTGGTGGTGACTCCGGTGCCATGATCAGTTGGGCAATCACTTTTGAAGCACCTTGTGCTTTTACTGTGGCGTCTCTTCCAAACCTTAGCTTGCCCGGGACAAACCCTGCAGTATGTGGTTATACGGGCAACCTAACAGCTCCAACCATTACGGCTACCTGCGCTGCGGGTACCCTGATCGCTGTCATCATTGATGGTACAGCTTTCGGTACGGTGGCTTCCGGCGCTTCTTTCGCGGTGTCGCTTTCCTCCGGTTTGCACACGGTCACCTATAAGTTGCCAAACGGCATCTCTCTTTCTCAGAGCATTTCTGTATCAGACGGTGTAAACCCGCTGATTACCTGCCCTGCCAATATTTATGTTAACTTGGGCGAAGGCGCCTGCTCCGAAGCGGTGGACTACAGTGTCTTGGCTTCTGACAATTGTCCTGTGTTTGGTCCGTCGGTGACCTCCGCAACCCAAGGTTCAAGTGCTACAAACAACAACAACTTTGCGAGTATTCAATTTGACGTCCGCAACAATGGCACATTGCCGATCAACATCAAAGGCTTCAACGCCAATCTTGGTGCCTTCCCAGGCCCTGGGTATGTAGGTACGGTCAATGTAAGTGTTTACAAAACCAACGGTACTACCGCCATCGGTGTGAACAACAATGCCGCTGCTTGGACACAAATCGTTACAGCACAGCCAACGGCTGTCAATGTTGCCAACTACTACGATCCTACGTACGTAGCTTTGCCTGTTTCTGCACAATTTATTCTGCAGCCAGGCCAGTCTAAAGGTATTCTCTTGAATACTACGAATGGTAACTTTATGCGCTACGCAAACGGAAACCAGACAACGACAGACGGAACCCTCACGATCATTTCCAATGGTCACTACGCAGGTGGTGCTCCATTTGCATTGGGCAATACCCCTCGTATGTTCAAAGGATCTGTTGTGTACAACACAGCACTTCCTGCTCCTCCGGTAACACAGATTTCCGGCTTGCCTTCCGGTGCGCAGTTCCCCATTGGAACAACCACCAACTGTTTTGTTACCACAGATGGCGCCAACAATACTTCTTCTTGCTGCTTCAATGTGATCGTGAAAGAATATCCAAATCCGATCCACCA
>JBIPOY010000303.1:0-4447 GCA_044378705.1 Saprospiraceae bacterium | reverse complement strand
TACGCGCCGTACCCTCGCAGGGGAACACATCGTGGTGAACAAGCACCTCATGCGTGACCTCGTGCGCCTCGGTATGTGGAACGAAGAAATGCGGGAGGCCATCATGGCCGCCAATGGCTCTGTACAAGGCATCGAAGATATTCCAAAACAGATCCGAGATGTGTACAAAACAGCGTACGAAATCAGCCAAAAAGTGATCATTGATATGTCGGCAGACAGGGGGGCGTTCATCTGCCAGAGCCAGAGTCTCAATGTCTTTATGGAGGCGCCTACGTTTGCCAAACTCTCCTCCATGCACTTCTATTCATGGCAAAAAGGCTTGAAAACGGGTATGTACTACCTCCGTTCAAAGGCCGCAACGGATCCGATTAAGTTTACCCTCAGCAAAAAGCACCAACAAAAGTTTGTGGCCAATACGACTGAAATTGATACTGACTCCGGCGATGCTATTCCACCCCGTGATTTTGCACCCCCAAAACCTCCCTCCACCATGATGAGTGCTTTGGACGTAGAACAAGTCTCCGGAAAAATTTGTAGTATTGACAACCCTGATTGCGAAGCTTGCTCCGCCTAAATATTGCTTTGAAGCTACAATAATAACGACTGCCGGTGGTGTGTGAAGGCCATCACTTCCTTATATCCTCCCCTTGAAACGCGCTTTTCCCACATTGTTTCTTTGGCTGGCTCCTACCGTGCAGTCGTTTTTTTTCGTTCTATATGCTTATTGTACCATTAATAAAGCCATCAACTCCGTCAAATAAAATCACGCAATTCTGCTGTAAGTGTTCTCCTTTGCCCAAAACGTCTTGCTCAAATGGTACCTAGTTGGGTGGTTGCGTTTGAGACAAATAACTGGACTTTTTTGTCTCAAACGCAACCACCCAACCAAGCACTATTTGTCTTACAAAGCACTATACGGGGCAATGTCAACCTATTCCTCGGCGTTATTTTTCATTTTCATCAGTAGGCTGTAGGCATTTTTGACCACCAGTCTCTTCCCTGTCAGGTCATTGCTCGGAAAAACTTGTTGTTTTTCACCCTGAACAAGCCCAACTTCTACCTTTTCTATCTCGTATTGTCCAGCCGACATCTCCACAAACACAAAATATTCATTTTGCCAACGGACAACAGCACTGGCGGGTACCAACCAAGCGTTGTCGGTATGGATCGTCACTTCGGCGTTCATAAACATCCCAGGCAGCAAGTTTTTGTCGTACCGATCAAAATGGCAATGTACTTCGGCGGCGCGGTTTTCATCGAGGTCTTTGCTGACCAAGATAATCGCGGCGTTGTGTTTTACGGTCGGTTGGTCGTTGGTGTATGCGACTACTTTTTGTCCGATGGCGAGTTTTGCCACGTCCTTTTCAAAAACGGTGAGTGACAGGTGGATATCATCGGTGTTCACCAATTCGAACAGCACATCCGTTGGTGCGGTATATTTTCCGATGTTGACATCCACTTTGGATACATACCCGCTGATGGGGGAATGTACATTGATGGTCCGGGAGATTTTATCTTCGGTCAGGTGTTCGGGGTTGAGTCCGATGAGGCGTAATTTCTCTCCCAGCGCCCGGAGGGTGATGCGTTGGGTTTCGAAGTCACTTTTTGCCTGTTGGAGTACTTTGTCACTGCTGGCTTTGTCGGCGTTGAGCTCATTTTGGCGGGTATATTCTGCCTGCGTCAACGCAAGTTTCGATTGTGCGATCAGGTAGTCTTGTTGGAGCGAGATGAACTGAGCGTCTTCCATGACGGCCAGCACTTCCCCTTTACGCACCTGCATACCGGGCAGCAGTTTGGTGGATTTGAGGTAACCGCCGAGAGGAAAGCTGACGCTCACCATATTTTGAGGTGGTACATCAATGGCGCCATTGAGCAGTAGGGTGCCTGAAACGGTACTTTTTTCCGCGAGGCCTACTTCAACGCCGGCATTTTTCTGTTGTTCCGCCGTGAGCGACACAGCCGTTGAGGCAGCTGGCGCTGACGCAACATCTGGCGCTACACTGCCGCTTCCGCAGGCCGACAAGCAAAGGATACTTATGCTAAAGAGGATATTTTTCATTGATTTGAGTATTGTTGAAACCGCAAAACGGCTAGGTTAAAGTTGTATTTTTCTTCTAAAAATTGTTCTTGCACTTGAATACTTTGCTGCACGAGCATGGTCCATTCCAAGTAATCAATTTCACCGGCCAAAAACCGGGTATCGGCTGTTTGTACGATGCTTTTTGCATTGGGGAGGATCTCCTGTTCGTAGAAATCGATGCTTTCTTGGAATTTCAGCATTTCCTTACGGGCTTGATCTTGGGCAGAAAGGGTTTGTGTGAACAGCCAATTCAGGTTGGATTGTTCTTTTTGTACCTGAAAATCAGCGGCTGCCACCCGCGCGCGTTGGGCGCGGGCGAAGAGCGGAATTGCCACGCCGGCACCCAGGTAAGTAAACCCTTTTAAGCCATTGAAATACTGTTCCTCCGTTCCAACCGTTTGGTACCCGATGATACTTTGGTTGTTTAAGCCGACCGTGAACTCCGGTAGCAACAATGATTTTTCCACTGCGCGTTGCCACTGCGTAGCGGCGAGCAGGTGTTGTTGCATGCTGATTGGAGGCAGGTGGGCGATGGACAACGAATCCGTCAACAGCAGCACACGCGGGGTGGGCAGGCTATCAAGGGAGGGGATACGAATCGACCCAGCATTCAGCAGAAGATTGAATTGTTGCAACACGATTTCAGCGTCTTTAAGCACTGAAAACAGTTGTTGCGAAATTTGCTGACGCTGAAGTTTGGCGCTGTTTTTCTCGAGTAAATTGCTGGCGCCCATACTGAAACGCCTTGCAGATTTTTCCTCAAAGACGCTGAAAATACTATCCGCTTTTTCCAGCACGACACGTTTTTGTTGTAAAAATACATACGCATAGAAAAGCGCGCCAACTTCCTGACGGAGGCGTACTCGGGCATCGTCAAATGCTGCCGCTGCCAGCAGGTGTTGTTCTGTGAGCAGTGATCGTTGGTTTTTGTACACTTTTGGGAGGGAGAACGTCTGCGAAACGCTGAATTTATGGTCAATTTTCAGGCTGTTAAACTGTCCGAGTTCCACGCCAACGTTGGTTTTTTCGAGTTCGAGCCACGATCCTTTCAGTTTATCATAGTATTGGACATTGAGTTGTGCCGAGCGCAGTTCAGGATTTTTTTCCCAAGCAATTTGCACCGCTTCGTTCATGCCGATGGTGGGGGTCTGCGTTTGAGCCGATACCTTACAAGACCACATCATGGCGCAGACCAACAGGATTGAAAGAGCTTTTTTCGGCGGTTTTATGCCACTTTTGTCAAAATAAACAAATAGTACGGGCAATACAAACAGGGTAAGCAGGGTAGCGGAAATGATGCCTCCGATGACTACTGTTGCCAGCGGCCGCTGTACTTCTGCGCCGGCGCCCATACTAAACGCCATGGGAATAAACCCGAGTGAGGGTGCAAGAGCCGTCATCATGATGGATCGCAACCGTATTTTGGTGCCCATCAGGGCAATGCGCCGACGATCATCCCAGCCTTCCGATTTCAGACGGTTAAATTCCGAGATCAACACGATACCATTGAGTACGGCTACCCCAAAAAGGGCGATGAAACCCACCCCTGCGGAAATACTGAAGGGCAAATCACGCCACCAGAGTGCCACAATCCCCCCAATGGCCGAGAGTGGAATAGCAGAATAAATCAGAACCCCCTGTCGTACCGAACCGAAAGCGAAGTATAACATCAGAAAAATAAGCAACAGTGCCACTGGGACAGCCACCATCAATCGCTGTTTGGCAGCTTGTAGGTTCTCGAAAGCACCCCCATAGGTGACATAGTATCCTGGTGGGAACTTGATTCCCGATTCTACTTTTTGCTGCAACTCCTGTACAATGGTTTGCACATCTCGGCCACGCACATTGAATCCAACCACAATGCGACGCTTGGCATCTTCCCGTTGTATTTGGTTGGGGCCTTCTATCTCTTCAATGGTAGCTACTTGTTCGAGCGGTATTTGAACGCCATTGGGCGTAGCAATTGGCAAATGACGTACATCTGCGATGGATTTTCGGCCTGATCCCACCACACGTACAAGCAAGTCAAATCGTTTTTCCCCTTCATACACCTGGCCTGTCACGGCACCGGCAAAGGCCGCATTCACCGTTCGGTTGAGTTCGGCAATGTTCAATCCATACTGGGCGATCAAATCGCGGCGATAGTGAATGACAATTTGAGGCATTCCATTGACCGCTTCCACGTAAAATTCGGTAGCGCCCTCTACCCCGCGGCTGATGGCTCCCAGTTTGTCGGCATAGAATGCTAGGGTATCAAGGTTTTCACCAAAAATTTTGCACACCACATCTTGCCGTGCTCCCGTCATGAGCTCATTGAAACGCATTTGCACCGGAAACTGAAATCCTGCGGTAATTCCTGGAATGGCA
>JBIPOY010000302.1:0-4472 GCA_044378705.1 Saprospiraceae bacterium | reverse complement strand
GAAAAACTAAGAGCGTTGATTCATCGTCATCATGAGCCATCCTGATCTTGTTCGGGATGGCTCATTTTTATTACCAAAAGTGACCGTTGGAAAAACCAACGGTCACTTTATCAAACCGATCCACGACTGAATTACTTTTTCAGGGTACGCATGTAGTTTACAATGCTCCAAACATCCTCCTGTACCGGAATTTTCTTCTTGAAGGAGGGCATATCGTCGCGGCCCTCGCTCGCCTTGAAGAAAATGGCGCCATCGCTTTGCGATTGAAATTCAGTGGAAGAAAAGTCGCCGCATTTCGTTTTTAATTGGGCCGCCTTGCTACCATCACCCAAACCTTTGGCGCCATGACAAGATTTGCAGTGCTTTACGTACAGTGCTTTTCCGGCAGCAATGGATTCTTTGTCAGAGGCTACCGGGTTTTTCATTTTTTTGTTTTTTTCGGGTACAACCCAAGGGTTCCCTGCTTTTTGTGGCATGTAGGCGCTAAAAACGACCAAAGAAAAGGCCGCCAGCACGACTGTTGAAAAAAAATTCTTGGTGCTCATACTTAAAGATTTATTGTGAAGTGAGGTTGTTAGCGGGAAGAAAAATGCACAACCAGTGCCTATTCTGGCGCTATTTTTTCTAAGCGATTTTCTGTCGCCCTAATTTTCGTATCTGGAATACTTGAAAAACAATGTACGCAATGACGCCCCAGATGCCGATCAGCATGCTGTTGACGATGACAATCAAATAATACGGGGCGTTTTCTCTGGAAGACCACAACGCTCGGATGTGCTTGTTGTGGTCAATGATCAATGGGACACCCCAACTGATTTTTTTTCGAAAATCTAGGTTGCCAAAAAGTTCGTGTTCTTCGACCTTGGCGACAATCACCACGTTGCCTGCCGTATCACCGGGAATGCCCGCCGGAAACTCCAAGGTAATTTCTCCGTTCGCATCGGTGCTTTGTGGGTCAGCTGACAAGGGCAGTAATCCGAACAATCTTTGAACATAGAAGTGTACCTCAACTTCTGAAATAGGGGTAGTATTGCCGTCAGCATCGGTGGTCTCCAAGGTAACCACGATTTGTCGGACGGAATCGGCCTCCTCCAAAGTCATATTCATATCGGATTCTGATATCGTGATTTCTTCCTGAAGGTCTTCTAGGCTGGTGTTGTTTTCAATAGAAGCAACAAAGGTATAATTGGGTTGATATGCGCTCGATTTTTCAGGAGGCATCACGAATACAGCCTCCCCTTTTTCATTGGTGGTGCTACTTCCCAGTATATTTTCAGGAGTGGCTTCAGTCAGGAAAAAACCTACTACTACCCCCGCGGTACCTACATAACTATCTGATATTTTTGACTTTACCGTTGCAGTAAGTATTTTGCTGTGGTTGTTGGATTCGGTATAAAGCAGTTCTATGCTGCCTTCTGATTTGCCGGTATTGGTTGTATCGGGCGCTGTTTGGGCTGTTACAGAGCCCGGAAGTTGCGTCAGACTGAATAAAACCAGCAAGTATGGTAGGATTGCTCGAAAGGTGCTCATGGCAGGAATGCTCTTTTGGAAATTATTCATAATCCGGTTCCAGATGGTTTGGGTCGGCTTCTTCAATGGTCTCTACCACGGGGATGGCTGGTAGGAACCGAGCAATAAAAGTGATGATCAGCAACGCTCCGGCCAACGTACCGGCGGTGATACTCCACTCTTTGAATGTAGGAACATAGTGTTGCCAAGATTCCGGAACCCGGTCCATGGGAATATACGGGTGACTCAGGGTCGGTATAACAATCAGGAATCGTTTGAACCAAGCGCCTACAATGACCATTATTGAAACAATAAAAATGGGCAAGGGCTTTCTGCCTCTGGGAAATAGGAGTAGTAGGATGGGTACCACCATTCCAAAAATCTGTACAGCCCAGAAAAGTGGTGCGTACCGGCCGAAAAACAACGCTTTTAAGTGGTCGGCTTCCTGTCCTTTCATTTTGTATGCCGGAACGAAATACTCGTTGATGTTGAAATATAGGTACACCAAGGACAAGAGCACCAAAAGACGCCCCATACGATCGAAGTGTTTGTCTGTCAGATATTTATCCCAGTTCGAGTAGTGGGTTCTGAAAATATACATGGCAGCAATAACACCACCGGCACCCACCATAAAGGCTCCAGAGACGAAGTAGGGGCCAAAATTACTGCTGTCCCAGCCCGGGCGCAACGTGGTGGCAAACAACCATGAGGTGACGGTGTGAATACCAAAAGCGACCGGAATAATCAATATGGCTAGTATTTGCTCCGATCGGCGGAGTATGTTGGCTTGACCGGGAAGGTTGCTCCATCCCAAAGCCAGCCAAGTGTATACTTTTATTTGCCAAGCAGGTCCCTTGAACCGGTCTCGCATCAGGGCAAAATCCGGGATCAGCGGCAGGTAGAACAAGAGCAGGCTGATGGTAAGATAGGTCGTGATGACAATGACGTCCCAAGTGATGGGCGATTGAATACGGGCATGCAATATTACGTTCAGAAAGCGGTCGGGGCGACCCATATCCACTATGATGACGAGTGCCGCAAACACAATGGAGGCCACTGCAATCATTTCGGAAATGCGGGTCAGGGGTGTCCGCCACTTGACACCGGATAGTTTGAGGATGGCACTGATAAGCGATCCAACAAGACTGATGGCGACGAAAAACACGAAATTAGAGATATAGATGCCCCATGTTGAATAATCACGCATTGCGGTGATGCCCAACCCAAACCTGAACTGTTCTATATAAAAGTAAAGACCCAGCAAGAAAATGGCGCTCAACACGGCTACCCAAATGATGCCGCTTAAACCGAATGGTTTGGGCATCAAATCAGCCATGATGGCATCGGCACGTTTAGCGTTGCTTGGGTGGGTAGCAGTTTTATTTGTTTTCATGTTCATGGGCCTTTTTACTGGTGAATTCATCGTCTTTAAACGGGAATGCCCTGTTGACCGGCGGCAGGTAATAGACACGTGGGCGAGTACCCATATCTTCCATAAACCGGTATCCCGCGCGGTCTCTCAGTAATTCACTCAGACGAACGGTTTCAGTACCGTTGGAAACTGAATCTTCATTTTCATCACCGAAATAAAAAACCCCGTTCGGGCAGGCGCTTACACAGTGGGGCATTTCTCCTTGCCTTATCATATCGGGACAAAAATCACATTTAGACACGGTTCCCATTTTTGCCGGCACACTGGTTTCGGGAGAATAATGTTGGTGTTTCACTTCTTCCGTGAGTTCCGGCTCACTCCAACTGAATGTTCGGGCAGAGTAGGGGCAAGCAACCATACAAAATCGGCAACCGATACACCGGTCGGTATCAATGAGTACAATGCCATCGGTGCGTTTGAAAGTGGCATCCACCGGACAAACTTTTACACAAGGAGGCTCATCGCAATGGAAACACATGGTGGGCTGCCAAAAAGGGGTTGCCAGCGTGTTGTTCTGCAATTTTAGTATTTTGAGAAATTCATTGTCGGAGCCACAGTGATGTACTTTCTCGCAGGCATCGTGGCATTTTCTCAGGTTTTTACACTGCGCGAGGTCTATGACCATCACAAAACGTCTGCCTGGAATACCCATTCGAGAGGCCTCCGGCGAGATATTGACATCCGGAATGGGTTTTAAAAACGCTTTGTCAATTTCTACGAGTTCACCACCGGGTGAAAGTAAGGTTACTTTTTCACCACTTTCTTCCACGCCCTCTTGCTGGAAAGCATGGAGTGCCGTCGCCGTGGCGGTTACTGCTGCAACGCCCAAGCCCGTTTTCAGGAAATTCCGACGACTGTTTGGTTCTGATATTTTCATGATAGGATCATTTTACCGGTTGGGTTTTTCCTTTTTCCATCCACGCCAGGAGTTCTTGGTTGCTAACGGCCAAGGGTTTGCCGCAGGGTTCAGGGAGCAGTCGTTTTTCTACCTGGACCAATTGTCCGTCGGCAGTGAGCATTTTTACCATTTCCGGCGCTTCTTCCCGGCTGGTCAGCAGTGTATTTCCTACGGCCAACCCCAAAGCCACTCCAGCGGCTCCGGTAATGCCTGTTTCAAGGAAATTACGCCTTGAAAGATTTTTCTTTTGAGTCGTGTCTTCCATCGCGAATATTTTGAGGATCAAAAGGCCGTTACTAAAAGCGTGGTGTAGCGCAAAGGGCTTATTTCTTCCCAATACACTACACCACTACGTGTTATTGATAGTAACTGGTTAGGTGACACGCTAACCAGTTACTATTGATTATTTGGTACCATGCCCGTTATCGGGCGCGGTACAGATGATTTGATTATAAATTCCACAACCTGCTGATGTTGAACCCTATCAAAAAATACCCGTTTTGGTAGTCATTTTGATTGAAAACATGGTTGCGCTGGGGGGTAATGCTGCTGTAATTACCGGCAAAAACCTGGAAGGCGTGCCCGCTGGTGGTAATGTCGAGTCCAAAACAAACATTGGGGTAAGGGTTGTTG
>JBIPOY010000301.1:0-4480 GCA_044378705.1 Saprospiraceae bacterium | reverse complement strand
CGGATTGGTAGAGCCTGTAAGCTTCATACAATGGAGATACATAAAAATCACTCTCCTTTATTTCTTAATTCTACGGAAGATCTTACTGCTTATTTTTCGGGAAAAAAAAGAATGTTTCAAACTGATTTTTACAAGCAGCAGCGGCTTAGCAGAAATATATTGTTGGAAAAAGATAAAAAACCACTTGGTGGCAAATGGACCTTTGATGATGAAAATCGTTTGAAATATCCGAAAAGCAAAATAGCCCCCAAGACTAACTTTTTAAAACCAAATGACTTCTATTTGGAAGCGGTTGCATACACACAGGAACACTTTCCGGACAACTATGGTAAACTAAATCCAGCCTATATTTATCCAACAACCTATTCAGAAAGCAAAAGTTGGCTTAATGATTTTTTAAGATCACGGTTTTCAGAATTTGGTGCTTTTGAAGATGCCATTGTGGAAAAGGAAAACATTTTGCATCACAGCGCATTAACACCGATGCTGAACGTTGGCTTGTTAACACCACAATTTATTATAGATGAAGCACTTATATATGCAAGCAATCACGAAATCCCCTTAAATTCTTTGGAAGGTTTCGTACGACAAATTATTGGCTGGAGAGAATTTATGAGAGCGGTTTATGAATTTAAGGGAAGCGAGGAACGCACAAAAAACTATTGGGGGTTTACCAGAAAAATACCGGCCTCTTTTTGGATGGGAACCACCGGCATAGAGCCCATTGATAGTACCATTAAAAAAGTGCTAGAAACAGGTTATTGTCACCACATTGAACGTTTAATGGTACTTGGAAACTTTATGTTATTGTGTGAATTTGATCCCGATGAAGTTTACCGATGGTTTATGGAACTGTTTATTGATGCTTATGATTGGGTAATGGTCCCCAACGTTTATGGCATGAGTCAATTTGCGGATGGAGGTTTAATGGCAACCAAACCATACATCAGTGGAAGCAATTATTTGATGAAAATGAGTGATTATAAAAAAGGAGAATGGCAACATGTTTGGGACGGGTTGTTCTGGCGATTCATGCATATTCACCGTGATTTTTTCTTACAAAATCCAAGATTAGGAATGTTGGTGAATACTTTTGACAAAATGCCCCATGAGAAGCAAAAGTCACATTTGAAAAATGCTGAAGAATTTTTATGTAAGTTATGATTAGAAAGAAACCCTGGAATCGTATCAATCTTCCTGTTTATAGTATCAGCAGTAGGTTTGATACCACCTACAATATGAATATCTGTACCTATACATCTGCCGTTAGTATGCAACCGAAACAAATATTGGTATCTATTTATCATGGTACAAAAACCCTGGAAATAGTAAATAATTCACCAAAATTTGTTTTGCAATTATTGGCAGTTAATCAATACCGAATGGTAGATTTGTTGGGTAAAAAAAGTGGTAATCATATTGATAAAATTAGTCGATTAGAAAAAAGAGGATTGACTGCTCAATGGAATGGATACAAAATATTGAAAGATGCTTTGGCTCTGACGGAATTAATAGTAGAGGATACAATGCAAGCGGGAGACCATAAATTATTTTTATGTTCTGTGGTTGATTATAAAAACCTCAACGAAGGTGAGGCATTAACCTTAGATGATTTAAGAGAGCATAGGTTAATTCGCATCTAAAATGTATAGTAACTGGTTAGCGTGGCACGCTGTCTGGTCCAAAAGGGCCCATTTTTTTGTCTCAGACGCAACCACGCTAACCAGTTACGAAAAATGATCATAGGGTTTAGATACCGCATGGGCAATATGGGGTTCGTGGGAGGCTTACTGCTTATCGCCCCAATGAATGATGGTTTAGGAGTGATCTACAGATGCGGTTACTCGCATCTCCATGGCCATAAAGTGCTTCGCCTGTTTTGAAATTTTGTTTTAAAAAAAAATGTACAGCGTCTTGAATGTCTGAAGGGTTCGTTGAAGATAACCTGTTATAACCATGCTCCACCAACTCCACCCATTCCGTCTGGTCACGAACCGTCACACAAAAACGATTGAAAAAATACGCCTCTTTCTGAAGACCGCCGCTGTCTGTGATAACCAAACGACACCCATGGATGAGTTGTATCATGTCAAAATAACCCACGGGATCAATTAGTTTTACTCTAGGGGAAATGGATAGGTTGTGCAGGAGGTGTTTTATCCTTGGATGGACCGGAAAAACAACATCAAAGTCTTTCGATACATTGTTGATTGCTGCTACTATTTCAGCCAAACGTTGCGGATGATCGGTATTTTCAGCTCGGTGGATGGTTGTAAGCAAAAACTGATCTCGTTTCAACCCCATATCACGAAGGATGGTTGAGCTTTGCGAGGATATCGGAAGATAATACAGGGCGGCATCCAGCATCACATCACCCACTTGTTCAATGCTACAAGGATATTGTCGGAATCCTTCTGCTTCCAAATTCAAAACGGCGGTATCGGTTGGACAATACAAAAAGTCGCTCATTCTATCCGTCAATATACGGTTGACTTCTTCCGGCATGTGCAAATTAAAACTACGTAGGCCAGCTTCCACATGTGCTATTTTGATGTGTTGTTTTTTTGCCGCCAATGCCCCAGCCAAGGTGGAGTTGGTATCACCATATAGCAGTACGACATCCGGTTTTTCTTGGAGCAGTACTTTTTCTATTTCTTCCAACATTCTACCCGTCATGGCGCCGTGGGAAAGGCTGTTGATGTGCAGGTGATAATTCGGTTTGGGAATTTCCATTTCAGCAAAGAAAATGTCGGACATATTGGCATCAAAGTGCTGGCCAGTGTGAACGATAACTTCTTGAATGTCATCGAATTGACGGATAGCCCTCGATACAGTCGCGGCTTTGATAAATTGAGGGCGGGCGCCAACGATGGTTAAAATATACATCAATTTTTTGATATTAAGTTGATCACTGCTTTATATTTCCCATGTAGGTTTGTTCAAATTGTGCCAACCAGCTCAAACGGCCTCAAAGGACATCCTCAAAATTTCGTTGAAACCGTCATTCCGGCAGGCAATTTTCGTTAAAAATGCCGTCATTTGTGTCTTGATTCATGGCATCGGGTCTTCTTTTTTAGTAGTTTTTAGCGACTATTAAGATGAAGACTTTTTTCTTTTCCGGATATACTTTTTGGGATATGATCTAGTTACAATCAACGTTACATCAACGCTATTACAGAAAATGACAGACACTTTTTTATCTGCCCGGTGGGAAAACTTAATAATGGCAAATTATGAAGTGAGTCCTGACGTGCTAGTACCGTATTTACCGCAAGGTGTTGAGTTGGATTTTTACAACAACAAAACCTACGTTAGCCTGGTTGGATTCATGTTTAAAAAGACAAGCCTTTTCCATGTTCCAATACCATTTTTGGGAACATTTGAAGAAATAAATTTACGATTTTATGTGAAGAGAGTTGAAGGGAATACCATCAAGAGAGGTGTGGTTTTTATAAATGAAACAGTGCCATACCAATTGGTAGCATGGATTGCGAATAAGCTGTATAAAGAACATTATATTTCCATTCCAACCAGAAATACCGTAGGAATTTCAAACCTTTCCAAAAACATAAGCTATCAATGGAAAATGAACAAAGAATGGAATCAAATTACCGTAAATGCAGCAAAAGAAAATGAGCCAATGCAACCGGGTAGTATGGAAGAATTCATCTTTGAACATTATTATGGTTACACAAAAATAAATCAACAGCTTACGCAGGAATATAAAGTGAACCATCCCCGTTGGCGGGTGAATAAGGTAAGCGATTATTCCATCCAATGCGATTTCACTGCAATGTATGGCAATGATTTCTCTTTTTTAAACCATCAAAAACCTTATACTGTTATTCTTGCTGAAGGGTCGGAGGTTTCGGTTGACTGGAAAAGATCTTCATTCTAAATGTTTGATACAATGAAAGAAGGTGAGCAGCTTACGCTACGGATACATCGGTCAGCAACAAGCCCGGGAGGTGATGAAAAAATTCTCGTGGCCATTTGTTTATGTCCGGCATATATCATATCATTGCAATTGTGATCCTTGCGACGCTCATGGGCAGCAGTTGTTTTATGTTTTGCACCACAAACCCAAACTTTTGCCCTTTTTTATTTGTAACTGGTTAGGAGGCATGCTGTCTGGCCCAAAAAGGCAATTTTTTTGTCTCAGACGCGACCACGCTAACCAGTTACTTTTATTTATATGTTTTCAAAGCGCCGCAGCTGATTTTTTACGAACCATTGTCGTAGATACCTTCAAACTAAGTCTCCGTGGAAAATAAAAGGGTATTGATAACAGGCGCCACGGGTTTTTTAGGCAGTCATCTTTTAAAAAGGCTGGTGGAAGACGGAAATGAGGTTTCCATTCTCAAACGAAGTACCTCCTGTTTGTTTAGGCTCAAGGGCTTGGAGCATCAATATCATGCCTACAATATCGATGAAATAGCCATTGAAACCTGTGTCGAAATGGTAAGGCCCGGTATGGTGG
>JBIPOY010000043.1:0-13079 GCA_044378705.1 Saprospiraceae bacterium | reverse complement strand
TTCCATCAGGTTGCATGACAGGAAAAGAGACCTTGCCTTCTTGTTGGGGAGGGCGCTCAGCGACCCGGAGCAACAACCACGTTTTGCCATTAAAGGTGAAAACACCCGGATTCAGGACACATTCTACAACCAAATTTGGATGACTTGGCTGAATGTCTTGGGTGGAAAGTAGGGGGTTTTGTTTAAATCTATGGGTCATGAGTAGAGGTGTATAAACGGATATGGACAAATTTGCCACAGGGTATTCTCGGTGCCGTCTTCCGTGCATGATTTTATAATTTGCATGGCCCATTATAAAATCATACACGGAATAGTGCACAGGCGATGAACACCGCGCACACAATGTATGTGTAAACCTCTCGTGTACGCGGTGCTTTACCATACGCGCTTCGGTAGAACCTTTGGTCGGTTCTCCCTAGTCGTGTATGGTACGCCGGAATGCTGTGTGGAATAAATCCTTCATTACTGTTTCTCAAACTTCACCGAACCAATACTCCTTCCATCCACTACTACGTTTAGGAAATAGGTGCCTGTAGGGTAATTTTTTACATTGACGGAAAACGCACCGCTTGGAATTTCGTTTTTCCCAAAACGAAGGTCACCCACTTGGCGCCCTTGAACGTCCATAATGCGTACTTGTAGGGGCTGCTTGCCGTCAAAGGCATGCTTTACCCACAGCACATCCGTGGCGGGGTTGGGGTAAACGCCTTGAATCATCCGTAAGAGTTCCAAACTCAATTCATCCGTTCCAGTGGTTCCACTGTTGAAAAGCTGCTTGATTTCACCACCTGTAAGTGCTTTGTTGTAAATCTTAACCTCATCAAGCCCGCCGATAAAGTACTGCTTGCCTTCAATGGGATTGTTGCCCATACCCAAGGATAAACCAGTGGTGTTGAGCTTACCCGGTGCAGGAAGTTTGTTTACTTCTTCGCCATTCACGTAAATAATGTCGTTGGTGCCATCGTGTACCATGGTCACATACCACCAATACCCTTTGATCATTTCATTGCCATCCTTGGAGTCCATGTCGTGGATCAGGGTAGGAAACTGCGTGGTGTTGCTGTTGGTGGTCCAAACGATTTTCAAGTGTTGTGGCAGGGATATTTTCCAGCGTTGGCTCCAGTGTCCGAAATCAAGGACATACGCCTCTGCATCAGCGATGTTGGTGCTGTCCACACGAATCCAAAATCCTACGGTCGTATAATCTGAAATCAATTGTACAGCGTTGGGTACCAGTACGGAGTCACCTGTTCCGTCAAATTTGATGTTCTTGGCACCGCCATTGGGGTGGGTCACGGATTCAAACACAGGGTTTCCACCGATGGCGCCGTGGTTTAAGTATGGCGTTGCATCGTTGGCGTTTCCTTCAAAAGGGTACCAGGCCACCAGACCGGGCTCTCCAGCGTCAATTTCCATGTCGGTGGAAACCGTCAGTTCAGCCACGGTGGAGTTGTTTCCAGCGTTGTCGAATGCATATACTTCAAACGAATACGGGGTTTCTGCGTCTAGGCCGCCAACCAATATGGAGGTTGTGTTGATGGTATCCACGAAGGTACCATCCACGAAGATCACATAACCTTTTACACCCCGGTCGTCTGTGGAAGCATCCCAGGCCAACAGCACTGAATGTGCCCCGGTAGCGGCCACCAAGTTGCCGGGTTGTGAAGGCGGTGTTACATCGGGAGATTCTTCTTCGCCGCTGGTTACGGTGAGGGTAGAAGGTAGGGATTCATTGCCTGCTTCATCCACCGCTGTTACGCCAAATACAAATGTTGTCAGTTGTGGCAAGCCGGATAAGTACGTGGAAGTACCTGAAGTGGTGCGGATCTTGTTGCCGTTTTGATACAGGTTGTAACCCGTAACAGCCACATTGTCGTTGGCGGGCCACCAAGTAAGGGATACGTTGGTGTAGGCTACCGATGCTGCCAGATTGAGCGGTGCGTCGGGGGCTTGTGTGTCTGTCACTGCCGGCGTTGCGGATTGGTTTGCAAACAAGGCTGCTACTTCCGCATCGGTTAGGGCACGGTTGTAAATTTGGATGTCGTCAAGCGAGCCATTGAAGAATGATCCGCCATCTATGGGGTCATGACCCATTCCCAAGGGGTTGGTGGTGCTCAACATTGCGCCACCCACTGCTTTGGAAGCGACCAAGGCGCCATCAATGAAAATCTTGTCGTTGGTGCCATCGTGGATCATCACCACGTGTTTCCATTCACCGATGGGCAACTCGTTGCCACCGCCTGCGTCCATATCGGAGTTGCCGGAAGCACTGTTTTTGGTTGACCAGACAACTTTTCCGTGTGAGGGCAGGGAAATTTTCCAGCGTTGTTGCCAGCCGCCATTGGACAGCAGGTAGGATTCACCGGAGACAGGTAGTTCGTTTACGTTTACCCAAAAACTTACGGTGGTATAGTCGTGGTTTTGCTGGGGAGAGTTGGCTGCTTTGATGGCATCACTGGTTCCGTTCAGCGCATACGCATGGTTTGCTTTTCCAAAGCGGTCGTTGGACAATTGAGCACCAATTACCTGCGCGTTGTTGTGAAACGGCGTTTCATCGGCGGCATCTCCCGTAAACGTGTAATTGGCCACTAATTCGTCGGTGATGGTTGGCGCGGCATTCTGGGCTGCAAACAAGTCGGCAATCGCCGCATCGTCCAAGGCAATATTGTATATTTGAATATCGTCGAGACTGCCTTTGAAGTAGCTGCCGGCATCTATCGGATTGTTGCCAATACCCAGTGGGTATTTGGTGCGCTTGAGCGCGCCAGCTGCATCTTTTTCGTTTTTCAGGACGCCGTTGATGTAAATTTTATCTTTTGTGCCATTGTGAACCATGACCACGTGTTTCCACACGCCAATGGGAAGTTCGTTGCCATTGCCGGAGTCTAGGTCAGAGCAGCATGTCAGGGCATTGGTTGTCCAAACAGGCTTTCCGTGACCGGGCAGGGAAATTTTCCAACGTTCTTGCCATCCACCATAAGACAGCAGGTAAACTTCACCTGAAACGGGCAATTCGTCCACTTTCACCCAGAAACTTACCGTGGTGAAATCGGAGTTGAGTTGGATGGAATTGGCGGCAAGGACGGAGTCTACGCCAGCAAAATGATAGGCGTTGGAAGCATAGCCGAAACGGTCGGTGGTTGGCGTTACACCACCAGCGCCAGCGTTGTTGCCAAACTGTGTGTGGTCGTCACCATTTCCGGAAAACTGGTAATCCGCTACCAAATTGGTGGGAGTGCCGGGGAAAGTAGCTGTTGCTGTGTAAAGATTGGCTACTTCTGCATTGCTCAAAGCATAGTTGTACACCTCCACCTCGTCCAAAGCGCCATCAAACCAGTTGCCACCGTCAACGGCATTGTATCCGATGCCCAATGGGTAGGTTGTACTCTTGAGTGCTCCGGCTGTTGTTTTGGAATTCGCCAGTACACCATTGATGAATATTTTGTCTTCAGTACCGTCGTGGGTTACTACAACGTGGCTCCAAGTGCCCGGAACCAATTCGTTGCCGCCGCCCGCGTCCAGATCTGAGCAGCAAGTGAGGGCATTGGTGGTCCAAACCACTTTGCCATGACCGGGCAGTGAAATTTTAAAACGCTGCTGCCAGCCGCCGAAAGAAAGGAGGTACACTTCACCACTGACGGGTAAAGAATTTGGTTTTACCCAAAAGCTAACCGTCGTGAAGTCTGAATTCAGTTGTGCTGAATTGCTGGCGGTTACTTCAGAGGAGGTACCATTGAAAACGTAAGCACTGGCGCCATAGCCGAAACGGTCAGTAGCAGTTTTTACATCCTGGGTTGTTCCGTTGTTGCCAAAGGAGGTCGCGTCTTTGGCGTCGTTGCTAAAAGAATAAGAAGCTACTTTTCCCGGTGCTACGCTGGGAGCACTGCTTTGTGCCGCGAAAAGGGCAGCAATTTCTCCTGCACTGAGTGCAGTGTCAAAAAGTTGTACCTCGTCCAAGGAACCATTGAAGTAGTTGCCGTTGTCGATCGGGTCAAAACCGATACCCAATGGGTAAACGGTGTTGCTCAGGGCTCCTGCGGAGGCTTTGGATGCCACTTGTACGCCATTGGCATAAATGATGTCGTTGGTACCATCGTGCACGAAAACCATGTGTTTCCATACGCCGGGCACCACTTCATTGCCACCGCCTGCATCCAGATCGGAACAACAAGCAGTAGCATGGGTGGTCCACACCAGTTTTCCGTGGTTGGGCAAGGAGATTTTCCAACGCTCCTGCCAACCACCGAACGATAATACGTACGCTTCGCCATTGACAGGCAGTTGGTTTACGTTGATCCAAAAACTGACCGTCGCAGTAGCTGAATTGAGGGCTGCCGAATTGGCGGCTTTTAGGTTGCCGTGCACACCGTCAAAGTTGAAGGCGCTGTTGGCCCATCCAAAACGGTCTTGGGTCAAGGTTGCGCCATTGATGGTAGCATCATTGCCGTTGGCCGATACGTCTCTGGCACTGCCGGAGAAAGGGTAATTGGCTACCGGGGATTGAGCAAACGCGCCCGTGGCTGCCAAGAGCAAGCCGCAGAGGAATATTTGCACTGTGTGTAAACGCCGTTTCATATTTGTAATGAGTTTAAAGTTTTAAAAAAAATTATTTTGATTTGGTTTTAAAGCGGTCGGGCAATTGGAAATACTGCTTATCTTTTGTAACTGTTTGGGTGGCACGCTGTCTGAGACAAAAAATGGTCACTTTTTTGTCTCAGACACAACCTTCAACGCAGTGACTATATTTTTACAAATCGAGTGGTGTGACAATGGGTATTGGTAGTGCTGATTATGGTATAAACACCTGACTTCCAATTTTTTACATTTAATTTTATCGGTACACCGGCCTCTGCCGTGTGGGTGGTTTTCAGTTGTCCTTCCGCATTGAAAATGAAAACTTTCGCTTGCTCATCGGCAGCTGTTTTTAGCCGGATGGTCAAGGTTTCTCCGACAGGATTGGGGGACAGCTGCACCTCCTCGGCATCGCCGGTAGTTGCTCCGATGCTGGTGATCCCACTTTGATACAGCGATTCAACCGCGGATGGGTGCAAGGCATAATCGAATATTTTCACGTCGTCGAGCAGGCCTTTGAAATTAAAATCGGTTACCCCCGGCAGTATTTGACCCATGAGGAAGGGTAGGGTGGTGGTGCGGATCAGGCCCATCAAGGATTTGTAGCTTTGTAATTTGCCATTGATGTAAAGGGCCATGATGGAGCCATCGTAGGTGGCCGCAACATAGTACACGGTATCTTTGACAATACTTTCCTCGCTGTCGAGATCGCCAATGGACGTAAGGCTGTTGAGTGTCCATCGTATCTTTTGTTCCGGTGTGATGGATATTTTCCAGCGGTTTTGCCAGCTTCCATGGGAAAGTAGGAATATTTCATGGCTGGGCAGTAATTTGACACTGAATCGGCCACTGACGGTGATGCCTTGCTGGAAATTCAAGATTGGGCTGTTGGTGACGCTGATGTTGTCATTGATGCCGTCAAATGAGTAGGCGCCGGCAGGATGTCCGTTCCAATCGGCGACATTCAGGGCGCCACTGGGCTGTCCGTGTTGTCCGTTACCACTTACATCATTTGCATTTCCTGAAAATGGATAATAGGCAATGATATTTCCGGTGGTATTGTCAAAAGTATGTACCAAGACAGTCGTAGTAGCGGTTGTAAACAAACCTTGATCGTCGCTGACGGTTACCTGAAATTGATAAATGCCTTTCAAAGCGGGGGCTATCCATTCGGCAGTATTGCCGGACGAAGTGAGAGTGCCGCTCGAACTGGTCCAGGAATATGTCAAGGGATCTCCGTTGGGGTCAGTTGCCAAACAAGAAAGCTGCAACACGCCGTTTGGGGATACATATGCTTCACTTTTCAGGATGCCTGATGTTTGAGGTGCTTGGTTTATTTCAGGAACTACCTGTATGGTTATGGTGGCTGTATCCCGATTGTCGGATTCATCAGCCACTAGGAGGGTGACGTTGTAATTGCCCTGAGTGGCTGGCGGATACCAGGTTACGGAGGCCCCTGATCCGGTGATTGAACCGCCATTGGTGCTCCAATAGTAGGTAAAATCATTCGAGTCCTGATCAGAAATAGCTGCAAAAACACGCGTAGAGTCGGAGAGTTCAACGGTCTTTTTCAATGCCGAAAGCCCTTGGATGCGGGGTGAATATTGAAATGGCTGAACGGATTGTTGGTAGTCCACCACGGTGCCGTCAATGAACAATTTTGATCCCTCGTACGTTTTGCTGCCTCCCGCCGGGGTAAGAGAAACAAGCAGTGCTGCATCGCCGGCAAGGGTTAGGTTTACTGTTCCCGTGACGCCTTGCAAGAGAAAACTTTCTGAAAGCGCGTCATACACATCTACGGGCGTGTCGCCTGTGTCGAATGCGATTGTTTTATCGGTGGGGTATGGGTTGTACAGTAGATAGGTGGGAAAAGCGGCATCACCAAAAAAGTCGGTTTTTAGCAGGTCAATTTTAAGGATTTGGTTGACATTTGTTTTTTCCAACATCGCCCCGAGGTATCCAATAGACGAAGTGCCATAGAGTGCCAGGTTGGTGTTTGCCCAACCGCCACCGACCGCATCTCCCGTGGAAAAAGGGGAGTTGCCCTGCCATTGCTCCCGCAGGGCCTCGTATCCGATCACGCGGTCGGGGTCGTTTGTGTTCGACCAAGCGGAGGCATCTTGTAAGGAAGAGGGCAAAAAGCCCCGGTAAAAAAGTCGTGTAGCATTGGCCAAGTTGAGCACCCATTTGCCAATGGCCCTGGCAAAACGTTTGTCGTAACGCACCATAGGAACCAACATGGCTGCTTGTTGGACGCCGTTCATCTGGAATGCATAATCGTTGCCACCATCGTTGGCTTCTCCAACCAAGCCGGAAACCTGGTACCCTCCCCAAGTACCCACAATGGTGCCCCAGCCCCGCAGTGCCCCCCGGTCGAATGACCAATTGACCATCTTTTCTACATCATAGTGCGTACCCAATTCAGCGTTCATCCGGGCCGCAGTGTAGGTCCCATACGGCAATTGCATTTCGTAGGATGGGTTGCTGGTCCATTCACTCAAAAACTCCATACTCCACTCGGCGCCTTGCAGGTAGGCGGTATTGCCTGTTTTTTGATAGGCATTGTAGAGCACCCAAGCGTAAGCGCCGGCAGCTTCAGGTTCCGGAACACTGGTGGTGTTGGGTTGCATCGTCTTGAAGTTCCAGGCCCGGTAATTCATGAAAGCTTTTTGCCAAGGGGCATCATTGCCACCCATCGCCCGTACAGCCTCCAAAAAACGGTCGGCCACCGACACAAACTGAAAGTTCGCGTCACCGCCCATGGATGGATACAAGTCATACAATTGATAAAAATAGACATTGGGCATTAAATCATACCACCAATCGTTGCCACTGCCACTGTTTGGACTGTTGAGGTAAATAAGTTCACCATTGTTTTTATTGAAAAAATCCTGACTCATCAGCACCCAGTTTTTCCCAAATTGGTTGCTTTTGTCTATCCCGGAGAGGGTCGCACCCACCAAGGAGGGCATGACATTGATGGCTTCGTTGCCTTGAGGCGAGTTGGTGCCGACGTAGGTGTGTAGCCCGAAGCTTGGGTTTTGCGGGTAATTCACCCCGTTTGACATCAGCCGCACGAGGGGTAGATACTGCCCCGTTTTGGTTGCATCATACACGAATGAATCATAACCCAGGGCTACTTCCCGCCAGTTGCGCATGTTGTAAGGAGACGGTTGATTGGGCATTTGCTCCACCCTTGGAATGGTAATTTGTCCTGTTTGCCCGGTCATGGAAACAGCGTTCAGGAACAGTAAGAGTGAAAATATTCTCAAGTAAAGCGGCATACAAAGGTTTATAGAAAGGTTAGGGATTAATAATTGGGATTTTGTTTCAGGGCTGGGTTTAGGTCCAACTCTGTTTGGGGTACCGGGAATACCTCATGTTTTCCTGTTTCAAAATCAGGCAAAACTGCGGAGGCAATTCCCCAGCGCACGAGGTCAAAGAATCGGTGCATTTCAAAGCCGAGCTCTACGGAGCGTTCATGGCGAATGGCCTCGATCAGGGCCGTCTGATCCGTCAGCGTTACGGCGGGTAGGGTAGTGGCCGGGGCAGTGGCTTGCAGGCGGGCGCGGGCACGCACGACCTCCAAGGGGATGAGCGCTTCAGAAACCCGTCCGAGTTCGGCCAAGGCTTCCGCTTCCCAGAGGAGTACTTCAGCGTAGCGAATAGCGGTATAGTTGAGGTCGCCATCTGCTTTTTGGGTGGTGGTGCTGTCTATTTGCAGGTACTTGCGTGGACTGTGTTTGGTGGAGGAGAAAGAGTTTTTGTACGTCACTCCGAAATAGGGTTCGTTGTTGGAGGCGATGGTAAATTTTTGGCGGGGATCTCCCGGTTCGAAGCTGTCGAAGTAGGCCTGTGTCACCTCCGCGAATCCATAACCTCCTGTTAGTTTTTTGGAGCACCACCACTGGTTGAGTGCATTTCCGACCCCCAGTTCTAGGTTGGTGTGTTGTATTTCCCAAACTGATTCACTGTTGTTCTGGGTGTTTTCGCGGAAATTATCCTGATAATCTGCTACCAATTCATAGGTGTTCAATGCTTTTAGTTGCCCCACGTAGTCCAGTACTTGATTCCAGTTTTTTTGGTACAATTGGGTTTTAGCGGCCAGGGCTAGGGCGGCTCCTTTGGTGGCGCGTCCGGCATCACCGGCTGGGTATTGAACGGGTAAGACAGCGGCTGCCTGGTTGCAATCGGCAATGATTTGTGCGTAAACGGCTGATTTTGCTGTTGCAGGCGCCTTTAGCTCATCCGGAGGTGTAATTTTGATAAGCAAGGGCACATCACCAAATACCTGTGTCAATTGAAAATAGTAGTAGGCACGTAAAAAAGTGGCTTCTCCAATGACGCGTTTCTGAAGGTTTACATCCATTGTAATAGCGGGCACTCTCTCAATGACGGTGTTACACTGGGTAATGCCCTGGTAGTTCAATTTCCAAAAATCATTGAACTCCTCTGTTCTGGGGGTAAACGTGAAAAAGTCTAGTTCTGTTAGACCGGGTCTGGAGCCATCGCCGCCCACAACCGCCTCATCGGAGGTCAGTTCAGCAAATGCCCAATAATAATTGTTGTTGCCGCTGCTGATCAGCAACGGCTCGTATGCGGCATTCGTAGCTTGTACGGCATCGTCCGACGTTTGAAAAAAGGATCCTTGATCCAGAATACCCAGGGGCTCTTTGTCGAGGATTCCTTGGCAGGAAGCAAGGGTTAACGCGGCTATCAGCGATATATATTTCATGTTTGTTGTTGTCTAGTTTTTTAAGTCCGGCATCATTGCCGCTGTGGTGAATGCACTAAAAGCCCATGCTCACGCCGACGAGAAAAGTACGGGGCGCCGGCACGGTCCCCCAGTCAATCCCAACGGCAAGGTCAGACGATACGCCCAACCCTCGGGTGTCGTTGGTATTGGCTTGTATTTCCGGATCAAGGCCCGGGTATCGGGTGAATGTGAGGGCATTTTGTGCGGTGACAAATAGTCTCAAACTACCAATGGCTTCTGTTTTAAGCAGTGACTTTATGTTATACCCCAGGGTGATGTTGCGGACACGCAGGTAAGAGCCGTCTTTGAGAAAGCGGGTGGAAATACGCCGGTTTCCATTGCGGTCGTCCACACTTACTTTTGGAATATCTGTGTTGGTATGGTTGGGTGTCCAGCGGTTTAGAATGTCGTTGTAGGAATTAAAACCTCGAGATTGGGTTTCATACGCAAAATTGCCGTACAAGAAATACACATCATTTCCCTGAACGCCTTGGGCCAGCACCGATAGGTCGAGGTTTTTCCACGAAACAGTTGCGTTGAGTCCGTATATGAAATCAGGAAAAGGGTTGCCAAAATGCCCGCGGTCTTTGTCGTCAATTTTATCATCGCCGTTGAGATCCGCAAATTTTACGTCTCCCGGCCTGGTATCGTCGGTTTGAAACGGACTAGCGTCAATTTCTGCCTGACTTTGAAAGATGCCGGCCATTTTCCAGAGGTAATACGAACCCACGGGGTAACCGACTTCTGTTTTGGTGATGGGCCCGTCAGACAATCCAAAGCCTCCCGAGATGGGTTCGCCGGCAGCCAGTGACAATACTTGGTTGCGCACACTGGATACGTTTGCACCAACACTGTACTGCACCTTTCCACTGTTGTTTTTGAAAATAACCCCCAATTCTAGGCCTTTGTTCTCCACGGACCCGGCGTTGACATAAGGTGGACGTTGGTCGCCCCCGGATTGTGGTACCGGTACCCGGACCAAAATACCGGAGGTGCGCTTGCGGTAATAATCGGCGATAAATGACAGCCGATCGTCCCAAACACTGAAGTCCAGTCCGAGGTCCAGTTGTTCGCTTGTTTCCCAACGGATGTTGCTGTTGCCACTTTCTAAAACCCGGGCGCCGGTTGCCAACTGACCGCCGAAAGAATAAACCCTTTGGCCGGTTTCTACAAGGGAACTGAAGGGGTAAAGTCCGATGTCTTGGTTGCCCAATCGGCCCCAACTGGCCCGAAGTTTCATGGCAGACACGAATTTTATCCTAGAAAAGAAACGTTCGTTTGACACGTTCCAGGCAAATGATGCGCCCGGAAATACGCCAAACCGATTGTTTCGTCCAAACCTAGACGAGCCATCGCGCCGCACGGAAGCACTCACCACAAACCGGTTGTCAAACGTATAACGCCCCTCCGCAAAATATGACAACAATGCCCATTCCGTAACAATACCCCCTACCCCGATGTTCTGAATATCAACGGTCGTGCTGTTGTTCAAATAGCGAAACAATGGATCCGTCCGAGAAAAGTTGTTGGCAGAGCCACTGAGGTAGTTGGTTTGGTTCTGTATGGCTTCCATGCCCAATAAACCGGAAATACGGTGCTTTCCGATGCTTCGATGGAAATCAAGGATGTTGTTCCAAATCAGATTGCGGTCAAATACACGACCTTCCGTGAGTGATGTGGGGCTGTAAATGGCCGCCGACAAGCGCTCTTTAAAGCGTTTTTCGTTTTCAAACAAAAAGTCTCCACCGAGGGTCGTGCGCAGTTTCAGTCCTTGTAGGATGTTTACCTCCGCGAAAACACTGCCGAAGATACGGTAGCGCTGGATGGTCCAATCGGTGGCATCGATGAACGCCAACGGATTGGCGTTGCCATCGCCGTACAACATTGGGTCGCCCAAAAGGGAAGATACATTGACGTAAGAACCATCGTCGTTGCGGATGCGGAACACAGGAGCGGCAATCAATGCGTAGCGAATACCACTCGGTTCGTTGCCGGGACCAAAACCGTCGCCGGAACTGTTCACAACCTTCCGATTGGTGTAGGCAAACGAAAGGTTGTTGCCAATTTTAACCCGTTTGTTGCCAACCTCACCATTGAAACGCAATCCATATTTCTCAAAACCCTGCCCCCTGAATACCCCCTCCTGGTTGAGGTATTCGCCTTGTAAATAGTAACTGCTGCCTTCGCCACCTCCGGAAGCACTCAGGCTGTACCGCTGTACCGGCGCCCGGTTAAATATCTGATCCATCCAATTGACATTCGGCAAAGTATCCAATATGGCAAGGTCAAAAGTGTCCAATTGCCGCACCGGGTCACGCAGCGAATTCGCATTGTTGATCGCTTCGTTTCGAATGGTTAGGTAGTCGCGGGAATTGAGTAATTCCGGCAGTCGGTTGGCCTCAGAAAACCCGGAAGAGGCGTCAAACTGAAAGCGGGGTACGCCCGACTTTCCTTTTTTGGTTGTAATAACAATGACTCCGTTGGCAGCCCGGGAGCCGTATATCGCGGCAGAAGCACCATCTTTCAACACTTCGATGGACTCAATATCTTGGGTAGAAAACATATTGATGTTGCCCGTGGTCGGAACGCCATCGATGATGAAGAGGGGGTTGTTGTTACCCAAAGTGCCTGCTCCACGGATGCGCACGGCAATGTCATCACCCGGCGCACCGGTTACTTGCGTCACTTGCAAGCCCGGCGCTTGCCCTTGAAGCGCCTGGTCTATGCCCGAGACAACAAGCCTTTCAATGTCTTTTGACTTTATCGAACTGATCGCAGCGGCTACATCGGTCCGGATTTCTCTCCGGTAGCCCGTCACGACCACGTCTTGCAACATTTCGGCGCTCGGCGCCAACACAACATCAAGGATACTGCTGTCTTTGACAACGATGGATTGATCTATAAATCCAATGTAACGGAAATTTAATACTGCTCCTTTGCCAACGGTGAGCGTGTAACGGCCGTTGCCATCCGTTGTGGTGCCATTGGCAGCCCCTTTTTCCGACACACTCACACCAATAAGGGGCTGAAGATCATCCGAACCGGTTACCTTTCCCCGGATCGTTGTCTGTTGGGCCACGGCCGAAGACAGACTGCAGAGCAGCAAGTAGAGGGTCAAAAAAACAGACGCACAGCTTTGAACAGAGGGCCTTTTGCAACGGGCGAGTCCGAAAATAAAATGCTTCATAGTTTCTACGTTTGTGTTACTTTCCAAATGATCCATGCTGGCAAATGTCCACTATTCAATATATAAGAATTGATACTTTAATGTGAATAGATAGTACTTTTGCGGACGACTTGTTTGTCTTTCTTCCATCCGATAAAATATAATTCTAAAAATGGACGTCTATCGTGAAATTACCCCGCTGAAAGAACCGGATGTATTGGTGGTGCTGGATTCTGTGAACAATGGTTTTGATTATCCTATTCACAGCCATCCTGAATTTGAACTAAACCTTGTGGTGGGCATTTCAGGCACCCGGATCGTTGGCGATAGCACAGAGCGGTACAACCATGCAGACCTGGTGCTGCTGGGCCCTTATTTATACCACAAATGGGACGCAGAAGAGGCTTTGCAACAAAGCGGGCAGCCTTATCGGGTTGTTACCATTCAGTTTGCCATGGACTTATTTGCCGGGCACCTTTTTCAGAAAGAGCGTTTTTACAAAATTCGGAAACTGATGCGGGATGCTGCACGGGGCATAAAATTTCACGGAAAAACATTTGATGCTGCCATGCAAAAGATGATTGG
>JBIPOY010000300.1:0-4505 GCA_044378705.1 Saprospiraceae bacterium | reverse complement strand
AAAGAGTACGGACGCGGACGCCGAAAAGCGCGAAGAGTAGGCACAAAACCACTTCATTTTTTAACCCATGAAACAACTCTTGTTTTCTTTTCTCCTCACAGCGCTGTCGCTGCCAACTTTTGCCTCTAACACCCTTCCCGACCCGCCATCCGACGGTATTGGCCCGATAGTCAACATCCAAGTTGAACTCGGTCGAAGAAAATTGGGCTGTATCAGATTTGGAATATGTATCAACACCCTGTTGATAAATTTTGTACCCCGAACAGAATCACTCCCAGAGAACACCGCAACTGCTACAGCCCAAATTATTAACGGAAAACTGGTGATGTTGTTCAACCGCAACTCCATGACTGAATCTACCTACCAATACCATTTCGGAACAGGAAAATTCATCGTCGAAGAGGATTTTCAACTCTCTCCGGAAGTTGCCGCAGCCCTAGGCGTTCGTTCCTACAACGTCAAAACCGGTAACTATGCTATACCAGCGTCCCGTACAGACAGCAACACCATTCAAGTCTCCTTTTAATTCCATCACCCCCTGCAGCATACCACCCGTTGGTATGCTGCAGGCAAAACCAGCAGCATCATGAAAAATTTTGTCTTCATCAGCCTATTTGTTGTTATTCTATTGCTCTCCGGATGCGTCAAAGCATTGTTTGTGTACAATGGCGTACACAATCCAACCTTTGAAACGCATAAAAGCCTCGCCCGTTTTCTGGTCAAACAAGATATTGACACCGTTACTATGCTTTGCTTTAGAGACTCATCTTCCTTTTTTGAGTTTATCAAACAAAAAATAGGTGCTCCAAACGTTCAGTTTTTCAACAACTGTGGGAAATTCGTCGATTATAGATCTTCTGCCACAGATTGCAACGCAAAGGTCTCAGCGTTTATTGAACGATTGGATTCCATCAACACCATGCCCGCGGATACAAGCAAAAGCATTGAATCCAGTCTGGCAGGTACTGTTTGGTCTGTCGATCACACCGATTTTAAGCTGGAAAAACAGCCCTATGATGCCTATATGGTTATTTACTGGGCCAAATATCTCGGTCGGGTAAACAAATCACACATCGTCGAATGGCAAAAATTAGCAGCGGATTCCGCACACAAGGGCCTAAAGATAAAAATTTTGAGCGTGAGTACTGACTTTCAATTGTCTTGGGGAATGAACAAAAGTGACCTGCCAAAACTAAAATATTAAAATGATGATGATGCACAAATCTACGTTGAGCACAGGGCTATTCATATCCCTATGCTTTTTTCTCCACCGCCCTGCCCTGTGCTCAGCCCCCGGAAATCCTTATGACACTGCCTCGGTCTGGCTCCAACCCATCATGCTCGACGCTGCCGCAGATTTCAGGGTGCTCAACCAAGTGTACGAAGCATCATCCACCCCGTTGCGCAGCCGCCTCCACGAAATATCCATTACGCTCCAAGACAGCTCCGGCATTACAGCTGATAAGGGCTTCCAACTCCTCCGGGAACACCTGCAATTGGAGGATGCGATAAAAGCACTCGAAGCCGATCATGAACTCAAGTTCGCCCGATTGCGCTACCGAAAAGGCATCGAAATTGTGAAGATGCTCTATGAAAAAATACTGAGCATGGACCATCACTTCAGCAGCCTAAAAGCCCAACAAGAACTCCTGAAAATATCCAACCCGCACAATTATCCGGAATTCAAGGAAGCCAATGGCGCCACGGAAGAAAGAGTAAAGCGCAAATTCAATTTTTCATTGCCCAAACTGTTGCAAGGGAATCCTTTTATTGCTGCAACGTTCTCCTTGGTTGGCATGATGGTCAGTGGAAGCGAAGACAAAGAAAAAAAAGTAAATCAAGAAAACCTAGCCTGTATCCTAGACTTTACGGTCCGCATGTACAACGACCTCAACGTGATTTATTACGAAACCGGCTACCTCTTTGATGCCAATTTAACGCTGAAGAAAGACTGTGAAGCCCTGTTTTCCGATTGCTCTCGTCAGGTAGGTTATACCATCACGCTGGAGGGTTGCCGTCAAAGCGACGATTGGGAGAGACTGTATTCTTTGCTTGACAACCTAGTGTCAAAGGCGTTGGGGGAAAACAATGCCACTCCGGGTATGGCAAGTCAGCCCGATGCCAAACTACTGAACAAGGCCGGCACAAACCTCCAATTCGCCATAGACCGGGTGGTACAGTTCATCAACCGCTACAGTGATTTCGTCAATGAAGGCAATGAATACTACAAGAAATTTGCGAAAATAGCCGATAGCTATGAAAACGAAAGAACTTGTAGTTCCATTCTCCCGGATCAGTTTAAACAGTTAAAAGCTGATATTGACCAAACACTTGAAAAATTTAACAGCGCCTACCGTATGCCCGAGGTCCAGGGTTCTAAGCTGAAAGACATGCTTTACGGGACCGTTGAATGATGCTACCCCCTTTCAAATCCATCCGTTGAGAAAGTATTTTTTTAGTAGTTTGAATCATTAAAAAAATGTAACTGGTTAGCGTGGTCGCGTCTGAGACAAAAAAGTGGCCATTTTTTTATCACAGTCGCGTCACCTAGGTAGTTGCCAAAACCCTTACCTACCCATTACGCCCATAATTACATCCCAAAAAACAATGCATAAACTCTTTTTTCTCCTCCCTTTGTTACTCTTACCTTTTTTTATCAAGGCTCAAAAAACGATCACCCTTGACCCGGAAAAAGACCCCATTGCCCGCTGTCAACCGGATGGTTCGCTTCAAGCAACGGTGCCCGTGCAGGCTTTATTGGCTTCTTTTCAAGCATCCATCCCGGAAACAACGTTTGACGTGGAGTCCTTTGGTTTTATCAAAATGGGTAAATCCAACTACCTCATTGCCCGCGGTGAGCGCAGGGATACGCCCATGCATACCGTTGTCGCATTCCTACTCACTGAAAGCACGCCCCACGAATTCCACACAGACGGGCTCTTGTTAACCTGTTCAGGATCCGGAGAATGTCGGGAATGTTCACTCCCCGCCACCTGCAATTGCCTCAAAGGCGCCGGCTCCTGCACCTTGAGCGCATCGGTGTCTGTAAAACTTCAAAAAGTAAGTGTGACATTGCCAAATTAAATCAACCTGTTCGCCCATGATTTGGAAAACACTGGTAACTTTTTTACTGTCATTTGCGTACACCCGAGAGTTATCCGCTCAAAACACCTTTGATCCGTTCACGGACACCATTGCCGTCACCGGCGGGCGAGGGACGTGGAAGTTTCTCTTGCCCGAAAAATTGCTCATTGCTTCCGCCGAATTAGCCATCCCTGATTTGTCTGCTGTGCGGGAGGTACGGGTACAGGAGGTCCACGGGGCGCCCTATCTATTTTTCAGGGGTGCTCACCGGGACCATGCGGATCAAGGTTACACGCTGTTGGTGGAGTTACAGGAGCATCCGGGCGGGGTGTGGAAGGCGGGCGGGGTGTACCAAGTTTGTAGCGGAGTGGCCTGTTCCGCGTGTGGTTTTGATGCGTATTGGGGATGCGCTTGCGAGCGCTACGGCGGCACACCGGAAGATGGGGAGGGGGCTGCCTCGTACTGCAACCATGCGGCAACCGTGGGCATGGGTTTAGCGCGCATCCGGCATAAATGACAACGATATAATATGTACCATACAGGAGCAATCCAAGCGCATCAGGGGGCGGACGCCCCCACTTCCCTTGTCATCGCCGTAGAGTTTGGTCAGCCTTTGGCCAATGGCGACTGTGGTCATTTGGGTATTTGCCGAACGGAGGATATTGCCAACCCTGGTCCGGGGCTGCGGAGGGATCTCCGCCGGTGTCGGCACGCCACTGCCATTGTCAGTGTTGGTATGGGTGGGCGTGCGGAGTTTCTATTTTATCACGACAGTATGTTGCCGTGTACGGTCAGCGCTTTTTTTGGTTCCGGGGGCTTTGTGCTCCCCGGCGATTATACGTTACCGGAGCATTGGCTGTTGCTGATGCCCCGGCTCACGTCGTTACAGTTGTTGGCGGGTCACTATGCCATTGAAAAAACCGCGTCAGGTTTTTTGGTTCGGTTTTAGGCTGTTGTACATCTCTCCTCCCCGTCACATTTCGACATAGACAGAGCCATCGGCCAGTTGCCACAATTTCACGGTTGGGTAGCGGAAGAGGGTATTGGCGAACACGGTATGGAAGTCTGCTGCGTGTATATGGGCTGCATCGTCGGGGTTGTGCTGCAATGCCACTAGGCGTAGGAGTATGGATTCCGGTATTTTTGTATCGTAGGCGAGTGCTGAGAGGGTCACGTGCAGGGGTGGTTGTTGCAGTGCTATTAGAAAGGTATCCAGCATCTGGGACAGGAAAAAGAGGTTGTTGATGGTTCTGTGGTGGAGGCGTTTCATACCTATATATAGGAGTCGTGGGAATATTCAGTGATCGGCGATGGCGATGGTTGCGATACTAAGTTGTGTTTTGGGTGCTTGGAGCAGGGCGAGGCCGCACATTTCGAGGGTAGCGCCGGTGGTCAGGACATCATCTACCAGCAGCAGGTGT
>JBIPOY010000299.1:0-4510 GCA_044378705.1 Saprospiraceae bacterium | reverse complement strand
CAATTTACAAGACAATAGCGATATTTTAGACTGTGATTCATGTAATTTTGATGATTTGATTGATTTCAAATATTTGATTTTCAAATGATTGCAATCTATCAAATCATCAAAATTACTTTGTGTTGACTATCGTACGCTTGGGATTGCATACACCATTGATCAGCCCATGTATATTTTTAAGAGTTTGGTACCACAACACCAAGAAAGGATCATAGGATTGGATATCCTACGCAGTATCGCGATTTTGATCGTGGTGTATGCTCACGGGAGCAATCTGATTCCTACAAGATTTCACGCTTTTTACTTCAAATTTTTGCTAGTTGATGGTGTTTCACTCTTTTTTGTATTGAGTGGTTTTTTGATTGGTGGAATTTTATTGAAAATAATTAACCAAACAAATTTCACAAGGGCTGACATACTAAATTTTTGGATACGCAGGTGGTTCAGAACCATCCCAAATTACCTTCTTGTTTTATTGGGCGTATTGGCGTATGTAACATATTTAACTAAAAATTTGGGTGCGTTCAACATCACCTACCTAATATTTTCGCAAAATTTTTCATCGCCCCATCCAAATTTCTTTCCGGAAGCGTGGAGCTTGACGATTGAAGAGTGGTTTTACCTTTTATTTCCCTTGTCTTGCTATGTATTTCATACGTTTCTGAAAAATAAAACGAGATCAATTCTATTTTCAGCACTACTATTTCTTCTTTTTCCCCTAATACTTAGAATAATAAAATTTGAATACGGTATTGGTATCAATGACTTTGATGGTGAATTTCGAAAAGTCATGATTCTTCGTTTGGATAGTATCATGTATGGCGTTGTTGCAGCTTATATCCTATTTAAACAACCTGTGTTTTGGGCCAAGTACAAGTACTACTTTTTAGTACTCGGAATATTTTTATTGATTGATCCATTACATTTCAAAGGTTATTACCTGCCACTATTTTTCAATATGGAATCCATAATAACATTTTGTTTTCTGCCTTTCTTGTCTGCTTATAAAACAACCAAAATAAAGGCCCTCGATAGCTTTTTCATTTTTATCAGCGTCATATCATATTCAATGTACTTGTTAAATTTGTCAGCAGTACAAGTAGTAATAATGCCAAACTTAAGTAAATTATTGCACATACCAATCCTGCCCATCGAAGAGGTTTACGTACAAAACTATTGCCTTTATTGGTTTTTGACGATTTTTTGTTCCTATTTGTTGTACAGTATTTATGAAAATCCAATGACAAAACTCCGGGATAAAATTCATGTTTCGAAGTAAACTCCGTATCAAAAATTTAATTTTATATTTATTTTGACAGGCAGAATTTATGCCATAACTTTCTGATGAGAATCAGTAGTAATGACTCGAAAAATGTGCCCGTTCAAGTTCTTAACCGAGTAGTCAAAGAATAATTTGGATCAAAATCAATGGGGTTTTTGGGATGCCTTTTTCGTGAGCCTACCACCAACCCCATTGACAATCCCCTGCGGACATAATATCCCAACCGACTTTCTTCGTCTGACGCCCAATCTTCGATGATTTGTACCATCTCCGCTGTACGCCGGTAAACTCTTTTATTGTTTCCCGTTTGTTCTTGCTATTTTTATGGCCGTAAAGATCGGGCAGGCATCAATAGAAGACAATATGGGGTTCGTGAGGCTTACTCCCGCCCGCCAAGCAAACGCAACACACTACAATAAGGGTAAATTTTCAACATTGAATCCATCGTGAGCGGAATAATATTATATAATTGATATATACTTTCCAAAATGACAAACAACTTAATTCCGAATTCACCCGGTTTAACCAACGAAAAGTTCTTAAAAACCTTAGTGGAAAACAGAACTGTCTATAATTTGGAAAATTGCGAACTCAATTTGTTTGAGACCTATCAAAAGGCCGAATTGGTGCCTTTAAAGTTCAACGATTTGGTAGTGACCAGTATGCTGAAGGGTAAAAAAGTAATGCACCTGTTGGATAAATATAATTTCGATTATTTACCGGGGGAGTCGGTGATTATTCCGTCAAATGTGGAAATGAAAATTGATTTTCCGGAGGCCACCTTTGAAAATCCAACCCAATGCTTGGCATTGGCTATAGACCACAAAAAAATCGCAGATACACTTGATTTTTTAAACGAAAAATACCCGAAGGAAGGACAAAATAATTTTTGGCAGTTAGACGATACCAATTTCTTCTTTGAAAACAATGAAGAACTCTCCAACATCATCAGTAAAATTATCCATATTTGTCAGAGTACCTCTATTTTTAAAGATACCCTTGCCGATTTGTCTTTGCAAGAATTGTTGGTAAAAATTGTTCAGTCACAAACATTAAAAGGAGTCAGTGAAGGACGGGCGAAACCAAACAACCCTGTCCTTTTGCACATAATAGAGGTGATAAGAGACAATATTTCGAATAAAATTGAACTGCAAAGCATTGCAAAGAACGCAGGGTTAAGCACTTCTTCGCTTTACCGTTTGTTCAAAAACGATTTGGGCGTTAGCCCTGTTGAGTTTGTCATGCTCGAAAAAATAAAACTGGCGAAAAAATATTTAACAGACAAAGACGTCTACATCAAGAACGTTTCTTACCAAGCGGGTTTTGAAGATAGCAATTATTTTATCCGATTGTTTAAGCATTATGAAGGCATTACGCCCAAGCAATACCAACAGTTGCTACACAAAAAGTAGTTTTTGTGTTATTCTTCTAAAAAGGTTACGGGCTGTAAATTTATTAATTCTTCTTCTGTAAACATTCTTGACTGTGTGAGAAAGCGCAAACCCATGGGGATTTCCAACGAAAAACTAGAGCCGCGACCTTGGGTAATATGAATGTTCAGTTGGGTGTATTGCCAGTATTCGAATTGGTCTTTGCTCATCCAAAATTCACAGTCTGCAATAATGCCAATACAAACATCACTATTCCCAATAATAAAATCGCCTTTTTCAAAGCACATGGGTTGAGAGCCATCGCAGCAACCACCACTTTGATGAAACATTAAAGCCCCAAATCTCTTTTTTAAGTCGTTCACGACTTCAATGGCTTGGGGGCTAATGGTAACCCTTGGGGTCATAATTTTATGTTGTACAGACAAAGTCGGGTGATTTAGAAGGTCAGACTATTGTAACGACTTAATTTGATCGCTTTCTGGGCCAAAAAGAGCCATTTTCCGCCATACTTAGGAGTTTTTTTTACCGTAGTCTAAAAAAACCTTCATTGGGCAGAAAATGGCCACTTTTTTGACTCCGCAGTAAAACCACCTCAAATGGGTCGTCCGTTTACACAACGACGATCAGGCACTAAAAGAAACCCAATTTCTTTTTGTCGTAAGAGATTAACATATTTTTGGTTTGGCGGTAATGCCCCAACATCATCAAATGGTTTTCTCTGCCAAATCCTGATTTTTTATACCCACCAAATGGTGCGTGAGCAGGATATGCGTGGTAGCAATTCACCCAAACCCGACCCGCTTGAATGGCTCTTGGCACTTGGTACAATTCGTGCGCATCTCTGGTCCAAACACCGGCGCCCAATCCATACATGGTATCATTTGCAATCGCAATGGCTTCTTCGGTGGTTTTAAACGTAGTAACACAAACCACCGGCCCAAAAATTTCTTCTTGGAAAATACGCATTTTATTGTGGCCTTTAAACAAGGTCGGTTGGATGTAATAGCCGCCGGCCAATTCACCATCCTGTAGATGAACATCGCCACCACACAGCAACTCAGCGCCTTCTTCTATCCCTAATTTCAGGTAAGATTGAATTTTTTCGTATTGGTCGTTTGAAGCTTGTGCCCCCATCATGGTTGAGCTATCCAAAGGATTCCCCATCACAATGGCTTTGGTACGCTCAATCACTTTGCTCATAAACTTATCGTAAATGCTTTCGTGCACCAAAATTCTGGACGGACACGTACATACTTCGCCTTGGTTTACGGCAAACAGTACCGCCCCTTCAATGGCTTTATCGAAGAAATCATCGTCAGCATCGGCAACCGATGGGAAGAAAATGTTGGGTGATTTTCCGCCCAATTCCATGGTGACCGGAATTAAGTTTTCGGAGGCATATTGCATAATTAACCGACCCGTGGTGGTTTCGCCGGTAAATGACACCTTGGAAATTCGTGGCGACTGCGCCAGAGGTTTTCCTGCTTCCGGCCCGAATCCGGTAACAACGTTGATTACTCCGGCAGGTACAACATCTTTCAATAGTTCCATCAAACACATGATGGAGGTAGGCGTTTGTTCGGCTGGTTTCATGACCACACAACAACCGGCAGCCAGCGCAGGAGCGAGTTTCCAAGTTGCCATCAGCAAGGGAAAATTCCATGGAATAATTTGCCCCACAACACCCAGTGGTTCGTGCAGACAAATACTAACGGTATTTTCGTCGTGCTCAGAAATGGAGCCCTCTTCCGCACGGATGACCCCGGCAAAGTATCGAAAATGGTCAATACACAAGGGTAAATCGACATTGACTGTTTCTCTGATGGGTTTACCGTTG
>JBIPOY010000298.1:0-4516 GCA_044378705.1 Saprospiraceae bacterium | reverse complement strand
CGGTACCAGTGGTGGTCTCAGCATTGTGGACGTACAAGATCCAACCCAGCCCGTAGAGCGTTTTAATGTGCCGGGCATTACCAACAATTGGCGCGAAATGGGGGTCTGGGCCGGTTTTGCCTACGTGGGCTCTGAAGCCCCTCAAAGTGGGGTTGCGATTGTAGATCTGCGAAAACTGCCGGATACCATTGCTTGGAAGGTGTGGCGCGGCGATGGCGTCTTTGATAGTTTGGTGATCAACAGCCACACGATAAAGGCCGAAGCCGGATTCCTATATGTTTTTGGCGGTGGTATTGTCACCAATGGCGCTACGATTGCTGACCTTAGTGACCCTTGGAATCCGGTGATTGTCGGGAAATATACCGCCAATTATGTACACGATGGCTATATTAGAGGCGATACACTCTGGACGAGTGAAATTTACAAGGGCTGGTTTGGGGTAGTGGACATTGCCGACAAAGCCAATCCGATCCTCTTGGCGACCCAACCAACTCCGGGGGCCTTCAACCACAATACCGGATTGAGTGACGATGGACATATCTTATTTTCTACCGATGAAAAGGCATGGGCTCCCTTGGCTTCTTTTGATGTATCGAATTTAGACAATATCACCCAATTGGACACGTACTTACCCAGTAAAAAACCGTCGGGTGAAGTCCACAATGTTCGCGTATTGCATGATTTTCTGATCAACCCTAGCTACCGCGGGCAGTTGACCATTGTAGATGCCTCTCGCCCGAGCAACCTACTCGAAACGGCATGGGATTCCCTTGGGAATTCGTTGGTTTGGGATGCCGATCCTTACTTGCCCTCGGGCATCATCCTTGCCACGGCCAAATCAGAAGGTTTGTTTATTTACCAAAAGCCCACCTACCGCCACGCTGCCTGGCTCGAAGGCAACGTCCTTGATGGTTTTACCGGTTTTCCTATCCCCGGCGCCAAAGTCTTTGTACTCGGTACCCTTTTTGCGGATACATCCCGCGCGGATGGCACTTATAAAACAGGGTCCGCTGATCCGGGTTTGTACGATGTTTACGCTTTCAAAAATGGTTATTTCCCGACCACTACCTCCGCCGTGTCCCTGCAAACCAACCAAGTGACGGCCTTGGACATCACGCTTTTTCCTATGTTGGATACGCAAACGCCGGAAAGCGAAGCGGCGATTCAAGTTGGGCCATCACCTTTTATCGACCAGCTTACCGTGATTTTTCCAGCCGAAAGCCCTTTTAATAACCAGCAAACCATCATTCGAATGTTTGATTTTTCAGGAAAATTGGTGGCTGAAAAAAAATCGGATGAAAAGTCGACAATACCACTACAAGGCCTGAAAAGCCTGCCCGAGGGCACGTATTGGTTGATTGCCACCGATGGAAAAGGTATGAGTAAGGGCGTTCGAGTGGTGAAATAAGTACCAATGTCTGTGAGTAGGCATAAAAGCCCGTCTTCATCGATTACCTTTGTGCCACCAAACAACAATTTAAATTACCTTATTTGGCTTCCTATATTGTAAAAACATTTGCCGGACTTGAGCCTGTTTTGGCTGAGGAACTCCGCAACCTCGGCGCTTCAGATGTGCGCGAACTCAAACGTGCCGTAGGTTTTGAGGGCGATCAACGCATGATGTACCGTGCCAACTATGAACTGCGTACGGCCCTCCGGGTGCTCATGCCCATTGACACCTTTACCGCTTACAACGAGCAAGATCTGTACGAAGGCATTCGCCACACCGATTGGTCTCACTATATGGGTGTGAATGATTCGCTGGCCGTGGATGCCGTGGCCAATGGCGAGTATTTCAGGCACTCCAAATATGTAGCACTGTTGACCAAAGACGCCATTGTTGACCAGTTTCGCGACCACGATGGGAGAAGACCAAACGTAAATACCATCGCGCCAACCCTGCGTGTCAACATCAATGTACATGGTACCAGTGTGATCGTCACACTGGATACCAGTGGTGACTCACTGCACCGTCGCAACTATCGCCGCGATACAGTTGAGGCCCCTTTGAATGAGGTACTGGCTGCCGGTATGATTTTGCACTCCGGCTGGAACGCCTCCGGGCATTTTGTCGATCCCATGTGCGGGTCAGGCACGTTGCCCATTGAGGCCGCGCTCTTCGCCAAACATATCCCTCCACAGTTTAAGCGCGAAAGTTTCGGGTTCTTTAAGTGGCCCGATTTTGATAAAAAATTGTGGCTCGACGTAAAAGAATCCGCGGATGCCAAAATACGCCCGTTCCAATTTGATATTATGGCCTTCGACATCGATTCTAGGGCCAGAAATTCTACCGCGGTGAACCTTATGTCGGCAGGCCTTGAGCGAGACGTGAAGGTGGAAAAAATGGCCTTTGAAAAACTCATGCCCCCACATCCGACGGGAACGCTGATGATGAATCCGCCCTACGATGAGCGCCTTCAATTGGACGACATTCACGATTTCTACCAAAACTTGGGAGACCGGCTGAAAAAAGAGTGGACAGGCTGGACGGCGTGGGTAATTTCCTCCAATCGGGATGCCTTGAAACACGTAGGTCTCAAAACATCCCGAAAAAAGACGTTGTTCAACGGTGCGCTGGAATGTTCCTTTCAGAAATTTGAACTGTATGAAGGTAGCCTTGAATCCAAAGAAACGGAGCCAAGCGCGGTGGAATAAGTGCTTACCAATCCTTACTGTTTCACCATCGTAGCGGTATAAATGCCTTTTTCGCCTGTGATTTTAATATAATACAGACCAATTTTCAATGATTCTGTCGGGATACCCACAGTTTTCTCCCGGTGGTTGTCCGCGCTGTATACACATTGGCCATCTGTTGAAAAAACTTCTGTACGCAGTGCAAAATCTTCGCCGATCTCCGCAAAAGTCGCCCGGGAGGCGGGATTGGGTGAAAGTCGGATGCCAAGGGTTGAGGGCTCGGTAGCTTCAGACAGTGCGGCATCAAATTTGGTTGCGCTGTTGAGCACTTGCTTGGTGTCTATTTCTTTGACAAAAGCCAGAACATACACTTGATCGGATGCCCAAGCAGGGGCAATGGTATAGTTGAAGTCGAAGGCGATGTTTTGTCCGGCAGCAGGGGGGGTAAAATCTTGTCCTGTGACGGGCGTGAGCATATCGCGGAATACATCATGGTGTACGGCCTCTCCGTTGGGGGTTACCAAATTGATTGTTTTTTCAGCCACGGCAACAAACAGTTTGTAATTTCCGGCAGGAATTTGGCTCAACGCGCGCGCATCAATGGTGGCAACACGGGAGTTCCCGACTCCGCTTTCTGATACTTGTAGGTAGAGCGGACTTGTAAGATTCAGGTATTTAGCGAGGGTGTCTTGGCGCAACAATTGACTTCCGGAGGGTTTCAAATCACCATTCACCGCCACCCTTGGGGTACCGGAGATGCCGAACAAAGTTGCCCATGCATTGTTTTCAACGGGGTTGCCGAGATAAAAAACGCAGGTATTGTACGGAACCGGGGGATGAATGGAAATATGGTGTATTTGGTCAGCGTATTGTGCCTGGTTGATCAAATTGTAAAAAGTTGGGTTTTTACTGGCGCAGATACCGCATTTGGAGTTGGTAAAGTGCTCGAGCAGCACGTATTTTTTCGCGCTGATTTGGGCAGTAAGTGACAATGCCAGCATCAATCCGGCAGAAAGGAGCAGTAATTTTTTCATGGGGCAAAATTAAGCGTCTCATGCATCATCTGGGTCATTTTTTTTAGGAAAAAGCAACAGTTATTTGGCGCTTTCAAAGTAGTATTGTGTGAAGGTCGAAGGAATGCCGTAATCTTGCTCCGTAAATGTAACGAATCAATCATTTTAAAATACTTGAAATCAAAGTTTTATGTTACTAATGACTATGCCCGATTTTTCCTCCAGTGAGGTTTGGATCAGTCTGCTTACCCTAACTTTTCTTGAAATAGTACTCGGGGTTGACAATATTATTTTCTTGTCCATTATCTCTGCTAAATTGCCCCCGGAAGACCAGCCCAAGGCGCGTAACATCGGCTTGTTGCTGGCCATGTTGCTCCGCATCGTGTTGTTGTTTGGTATTTCTTGGATCATTGGCATGAAGGAGCCACTGTTTTATGTCAACTTGCCTTGGCTAGAATCCCACGAAGCTGCACAAGGAGCACATTCCATCCCTTTCGTCAATGGTCAGGGTCTCATTTTATTTCTGGGCGGTATTTTTCTGCTGTATAAAGCCACGTCAGAGATTCACCATAAGTTGGAAGGCGATGGCGATGACGACCCGAAAGTGTCGAAAGGCAAAGCAGCACTCAACCAAGTGATCCTACAAATAACCTTGATCAACATCGTTTTTTCCTTTGACTCAATTTTGACAGCCGTGGGCATCGCCAACAACGTGGTGGTGATGATCATAGCTGTGATCTTGTCGGTATTGATTATGATCATCTTTTCCGGGCCGGTCAGCCGCTTTGTAAATGAGCACCCGACGGTGCAGATGTTGGGTCTATCCTTTTTGATCTTGATTGGCTTCTCCCTGGTAGCTGAAGCAGCGC
>JBIPOY010000297.1:0-4517 GCA_044378705.1 Saprospiraceae bacterium | reverse complement strand
TTGTCCCAGTCCCGGGAAAGACTGAAAGGATTGGTGGAACAGCAGACGGCTGTTCAAATCAAAGTTAAAAGCTTACTAACACAACAAAAAGACCTAGAGGCTCAAAAAGATAGCTTCTCCTCCTTGGAATCGTTAAAAAATAAATTGGCGTTTCTCGAAAATGAACTGAAAAGAAAGGTTCAAAAAGACGCGTTGGTGGCCAGAACAGCAGAATGCCTCCAACAAATACAGGCTATACAAAGCCAGTTGAATGTCTGGCAAACGGCCCTCGCAGGCAGGGATACCACCGACGAAGCATTACGAACCAAACAACAGGCAATCGCGGTTGCAGAAGCTGATATCAATGTCAAACGCGAGGAAATAAATGAAATAATCAAACAAATTGGCGGTATAAGTACCAGTATTCGCGAACGGGAGGCCAAATTAAACTCCCTGCGTACCATTGGCAACCAAGGCGACTGCCCAACGTGCCTTCAACCCTTGTTGGAGGGCTATTCTCGTGTGGTACAGGCACTCGATCAGGAAATTAAAACGCTACAATCAAAGGAATTAATAGCCCTTGAAACCCGAAAAAACGATGTCACCAAAATAGGCCTCGACTTAAAAAATCTCCTCGATACCCTCAGAGCAGAAGAAAAACTCCTCAGCAGTCAACAATCAAACTTGACCCAACTGTTGCCCCACCAGTCTCGGGAAAAGGCCAATCTGGTACAGTGGCAGCATTCGCTTGCCGCAGCGGAAAAAGCACTCCGGGAATTGGGTGATGTACAGGTGGATGAAAACACCTACCGACACCTCAAAGCAACGCTGGCAGATTTGGAACCCCGGTATATCGCCTTTCAAAAAACTGAAAATTACCTCTCTTTGGAATTGCCGGCGTCCCAAGCTTCCCTGATTTCCATCGAGTCGAATATCTCGGTTGCCAAACAACTGCTGGAAGCCAATACAGCCCTTTTGCTGGAATTAAATTTTCAGCAAGATGCTTATCACGCGGCAAAAACAGATTTCACCGGATTTTCAGAGGTGCTGTCTGCTCAATCGGCCGTCGTGCGTCAATTGGAAAAAGAGATGCTGGAACAAAAAAATAGCCTTGCACAGACGCAGGGAAAGTTGCAGAACAACGCACTGATCTACAGCCAGATAAGCATCACCGTGGAAGAGATGGAACTCCTGAAAAAATTGGATGAACACCTGGCAATTTTTAAAAAAGAAATCTTGGAAAAAGTGAGCCCAGGCATCTCCCGGGAGGCCAGCGATCTTTTCAGCCGCATCACAAAAGGTAAATACGAAGGCATCCAAGTGGACGACAACTTTGAGTTTTTCATTGCTGATGGCGGTCTTTACTACCCGATCAAGCGCTTCAGCGGTGGAGAAATAGATCTGGCCAATTTCTGCTTGCGCATCGCCGTCACCAAGGCCATTATGGATCTGAGTGGCTCAGAATTCCGCTTAGAATTTTTGGCTTTCGACGAGATTTTTGGCAGTCAGGACGAAGACCGCCGCTTGGAAATGATGTTGGCACTGAATTATTTGCAGGAACAGTTCCGTCAAATCTATATTGTATCCCACATCGAAAGCCTTCGGGATTATTTTCCCCATTTGTTGGAGGTACAACTCGCACCGGAAGGAAGTACGGTCGTTTGGAGGTAGCCGATACAACGTTGTTAAAGGTCTTGCGTTTTCCTACGGTACCGTTTTGTATTATGTAAAATTCCCCACCTATACGTGGTAACGACCGGAAGTAGCCTAAATCCTGCTTCCGGTCGTTTTTTATTACCCGATACCCAACAACTCTACCTCAAAAATCAAGGTACTATTGGGGCCTATTTCTGCGCTCACTTGGCGGTCACCATAAGCAAGATTCGGTGGAAGAAACAGGCGCCACTTACTACCAATGGCCATGAGTTGCAAGGCTTCTGTCCACCCGGAGATCACCCGGTTGAGGGGAAAGGATGCCGGTTGTCCGCGTTTGACAGAGCTGTCGAACACACGGCCGTCAATCACGGTACCGTGGTAGTGGCAGGTGACGGTTTGGGTAGGCCCTGGTTTGGCGCCGGAGCCTTCTTGGATGATTTCATACTGAAGCCCGCTTTCCAAAGAAATAACGCCTTCGCGTTTGGCGTTTTCGGCTAAAAATTCCTGGCCGGCTTTCAAGTTTGCGGCTGCTTTATTGTCTGACATTGCTTTGAGTTTATCGGAAACGGACATGGTGATGTGATGTTGATAAGGGCGCAAAGGTAACAGGTAATTTCTCAAGTTACTACTTAGGTGGTTGCGGCTAATTCAAAAATGTACTTTTTCCCACCGCAAACAATCTGCACTGTACACACGTGCCATCCCGGTTTGTATAAAGCCGCATTTTTCCAACACTTTATTGGAAGCGTGATTTGCCACATCGGTAAACGCCACCAGGTGCTGTATCCCCAAAGCGTCACGTGCGTAAACGACCAATGCTTTGGTTGCCTCCGTGGCCAGCCCTTTGCCCCAATAGGTGGAATCGAGGGTATAACCAACTTCTATTTCGCGGCCAGGCTCAAATTCGATGTGTCTGACAACCGCATATCCGATACAAGTAGGGGTGGGGCCTGTCAATACAAGCGTCCAAACGCCATACCCGGGGTTGTCTGCTGCGTATTGTACCCACTTTAGGGTGCGTTCCAATACTTCAGAGGCATCCACGGCGGCCGGACGAATGTATCGCATGACTTCCGGGTCGCTTTGTAAGCGTAAAATATGCGGAAAATCTTCTGCGCGGTAGGGTCTTAGGAATATTCGTGGTGTCTGAAATTCAGTCACAGTATGATTGTTTATGGGAGTAACTGGTTATTTGGTCGCGTCTGAGGCAAAATATTGGGCTTGTTAGCGCCGTACAGCGCGCCACCGGAGCCGTTCCATGTCCACCTTACAGTTCAATTTGAAAAGCCCAGGCATATTTTCCGAGTGGCTTTTGAATGTCTTCGCTGGCGGGCCACAACACCAAGTCAGTACCGATGAGGCGCCATGCCACGGGGTGCTCACTGCCGAGTAGAGCAATGGGTGTGCCTGCTTTCGGTCTCACATTCGGGATGACCAGTTGTTCGGGCAATCTTTCTTCTCCTGCCGCGGCTAGGTATAATGCGAATACCTTGTTTCCCTTTTGGGTAAAAACCAAGTTTCCAATCTGAAAAATGCCGTTGTTGGGTGTCGTGGTACCATAAATGGCTTCGCCATTCGTCTTCAACCAGGCGCCAATTTCCTGTAATCTGTCGTATGCTTCCGGATGCCAGGCGCCGTCGGGCCCCGGCGCGATGTTGAGGAGTAAGTTGCCGCCTTTGCTAACAACATCGCACAGTGTATGGATGATTTTTCTAGGGCTTTTGTAGTGCTCTTCTACAATATAGGACCACGAGTCGCCCATTGTCATGCATGTTTCCCAGGGAACCCCCAGCGGTGCAGCGGGGATACCCTGTTCAGGCGTAAGGTAGTTTTCAAATTCGCCGGGTATCCACCGATCCACGATGATGATACCGGGCTGCCGCTGCCGGGCCATCGCGGCAATATGGGGCATGTCAACATCCTGACCATCGGGGATACCCCGCTGCCAAGACTCAGAACGGTTGATGGTATGGGCGGGGCGTACCCATCCGCCGTCGAGCCAAAGGATGTCGAGGGGGCCATAGTTGGTGCACAGTTCTTCCAACTGTTGGATGGTAAAGTCCTTAAACCGCTTGTAGCGCTCCGGATATTTGTGGAGGTCATAGTTTACATTTCGGTCTTTGGGCGGGAAATAAGGCCACCAAAAATCGGCACTGTGCCAATCCGGTTTTGAAAAATACGCCCCCGTTTTGAAGCCTTTGGCCCTGAAAGCGTTGAATATCTCACGGGTTACATCGGCTTTTGGATGCTGAGAGTACGGACATTTTGGGTCGGTAATTTTATAGTCTGTCTGACGGGTGTCAAACATACAAAAACCGTCATGGTGTTTGGTGGTAAACACTACATATCGCATTCCGGCGTCGCTGGCGGCATTGGCCCAACGCACAGGATCAAAAAGGGTAGGGTTGAACGTTTTTTGCAGGTTCTCGTAATCTTTTTTGTATTCATACCAATTATCTGCGTGTTCACCGCGTCGTTCACACCAACCTTCATCTTCCGGACATAGGCTCCAACTCTCCACGATACCCCATTGACTGTAAGTGCCCCAGTGCATCAACAATCCAAATTTAAGCCCCTGCCATTCCGCGAGGTTTTGTTGCACCAATGTGTCTGCTGGGGGAATATAAAGTCGCGCATGTTCCTGTCCCATCGCTCGTGTTAGGCCGGTAATACACAGGAATAGAAATAAAACTATTTTCATGGTTTAGTAATTATCCGCAAATCTGCAAATAATAATCAAAGTGGTCGTGTCTGGACCAAAAAAATGATTTTTTTTGGTCCAGACAGCCTGCCACGAAGGTAGAAATATCATATATATAAAAAAACTGGCATTGTTCTTGGCTAAGGATAGAGGATGCAACGGGTGAATACGTGTATGTTTA
>JBIPOY010000296.1:0-4531 GCA_044378705.1 Saprospiraceae bacterium | reverse complement strand
ATACGGGGCAAATATAAGAAATTCAAACGAAATTCAAACGAAATCAGTATATACTATAAAGAAAACCCTTTACAATCATACCGCAGTGTTCCAAATATTACCTGTTCCTCTCCTTGAATTTTAATAGTATGGTCAGCAAAACAAGTACTACATACAGTACCCATGAAAACAAACTGGTCAATCCCATTGCTTTTAGCAAAGGAACTTTAAAGACCAACGCTACATCATGACTGCCCTGTTCCAAAAGGAGCCCTATAAAAGCATAATTGACCATAATCGGTTCAACAGGTTTCCCATCCACCTTAATATGCCAACCTTCGTCGAGCGGAATACTCAAAAAGAGCAATTTTCTCTTTTTGAGATCAATATGGCCCGTGATGTGATTCTGACGGAATTGTGAAACTCGAAAAGTATCGGTTTGTAACGCTGCAACATCGGCAGTGATCATTTCAACCATGTATTGGTCGGGCGTTGGAATTGAATCGGATACCAAGGCTTTTAACCCGGTGAGCATGGGCACAAACTCCTGCCTGACAATACCTGCCTTCATCATAGCCGATTGCCGGTGCATACGTGGCTGTAGTTTTAATGCCTCGCTCTCGGTCATGTAGTGCTCATACGCTACGCCAAGCGGCAGGGCCAGTTTCAGACGAAGTACCCGCTGTTCACCGAATGATGTCAGTGAATCAATAATCGCCTTTCCAAAGGGACCTTCCTTGTAGTACGGGATATCCTTGACAATATATTTGCAGTTGGTAATGGTTTGCAAAAATAGATCATTCCCAATGCCGATGGCCCATCGAGTATCCTGCTCCAAGGTATCCCTTCGGGTAGAATTGGTATCAATGACGCCCGTTCCTACCAGCAAGTTGATCAAGCCGGGATGATTGAAAGATTGATATGCTGTTACGCCTTGGTACTGCATTGCACTGGCATCATTCAGGCTGTTGTACTTCTTGGATCCGGAACCCGAGGGTTTTTTAATTCGGTAAAAACTGGAGTCTTGTGCCTGGATCCAATGAATAGCCGCAAGCGTATTGGGCTCTTGGTAATATTCCGTTTCCCATTTTGTTTTTGTGATGGCAAAACGATCGTGTAAGACCGGCCAGGCGGTAAAGACCAGTTCTACAACCAATACAACCGGCAATGCCGCCAATGCAAGGTGCCGAGCCCCTGGTCGGGTTGACAGAAAAATCAGACCGGCCTCCAACACCAAAAACCCTGCAACCAAAAACTGTAATTCAGGAGAAGCCTTCAATTTCCAAGGATAATACAATATCCCCAACAACCCAATCAAGGTGAAGACCAACAGCAACACATTGATCTTCTTGTTTTTTACCAATTTGAACAAGGCGATAAGGGCCAACAATTGTACCACCATGCCAAATAAATGGGATAAATTGCGGTGATAATCGCCCGAAAATAACCAAAAAGCGTATCTAAAATATGGGAAAATCTGCGTAATAAAAAAAATGCCAAACAGACCGCCATAAGCAATGCGTTCGCGCTTCCCAAGGCCCACAAATACCTGCGGTAACAACAACAAACTCAGCAGGCCGCAATAATTCATCGGCGCTTCCAGGTAGTTAAGTTTATAATTGGTGGCCGTGATGTTGAGGTTGTTGGAAAATGTGCGCAAGGCAACCAAAGAAGCATTAACCGCATTTTCAAAGCCAAACATCGGAAAAGACCGGAGCCCCTCTGACAAACTCGATACCGTGGCACGCGGACTGTCCATCATTTCTTTGAGTATCGGCAACCATAGTGGCAAGGTCAGCGCGAAACCCAAGAGCGTCAACGCAATCAGTGCTGCTGATAACTGTGTGAAATCTGTCCAACTCCGCGCTCTACCCGACGTAAAATAACGCCACAGGGTATATACCGCCAAAAAAGCTAGATAGACATAGCTGTAAAAAGGAGAAAAGGCTGCAAGTAGTCCCACCGCCAACGGGAAAAGCCACCATTGCTTGCGTTGATAATACAGTTCAAACGATAGCAATAGGAAGGCTGCATGGGTAAGATTTGTCGAAAAAATATTCCATCCACTACCTATCAAAGCATACCCTGAAAACGCGAACAACAAACCACCCAGCAGTGAAACATAGCCGTCCAACGCCATCATTTTCAAATAACGGGTGAAAAGCCAGCCGCCAAGCAAAAGTTTGAAACATTCCATCCAAGCAATCCCATACACCAGTTTTTCTCCTCCAAGGGCGTACAATGGAAACTTAAATGGGTCTGACAGGCTGCCCGGAAAAATATTTTGTCCAATACCACGACGGAAAGACCATCCCGGAAGCCCCTCTTCACGTAAGTAGTCTGAAACCAACTTCAATCTTGGGTAATTCGCATTGATGGTGTCACTGGCCACGTCGTCAAACAAATACAACAGGGATCCAAAAAGGTAATCACCGAAGAGTAACAGCAACATAGCGCTGGCTGTTAAGAGATACAACAGCGATCCGTGTTTGTTGACCCATGCCAACCAAGGTATTTCAGGAAACGTCGGATTGGAGGAGGGTGCCGGCTTTGAAGCTGAAGCAGCTTTTTTCGGTACGTTTTTTGCCACGGTCAATTTTTGAAATGGTTGTAACTCGGCAAATATAAGAAACACACGCCATTGCATTGGCGCAACAGCACATATTCAAAACCTGTTAGCCGCAAGTAAATTTTAACTGCTCAATTTTACGGCTGTTGGCGGCTATCACCGTGAGCAAGAACTGCCCCCACGCTATTTCTTCGCCCACAGGAGGAATATCGCCGCGCAGTTCGAGGGCCAGGCCGGCCAATGTGTCTGAATTGCCGCGTACGGCATCGAAAACGTTGCCGGGCAACCCGGTGATACGACACACATCGTTGAGCAGTACCTGCCCTTCAAACAGGTAGTTGTTGTCGTCCAGTTTCCTGTACCGGATATCACTGTCTTCATCAAACTCGTCGCGGATATCGCCAATAATCTCTTCTAGAATATCTTCCAGTGTAACGATGCCCGCAGAGCCACCGTACTCGTCTACCACTACCGCCATGTGCATTTTTTCCTGTTTAAACTCCTGCAAGAGCTCACTGCCGCGCTTGCTTTCAGGTACCAGCATGAGGTTGGTACGAATGAGTGATTGCCATTCAAAATCAGCAGACTTGTCGAGGTGTGGAACGAGGTCTTTTACGTAAAGAATACCGATCACATTGTCGAGGTCCTCATCAATCACGGGCATTCGAGAGAACTCATTGACACACACAATGTTGAGGAGTTCTGAAAAAGTGTCGCGAAAATCTACCGCCACTACTTTCGAGCGGGGCTGCATTACCTGCTTGATGGTAACATCGCCAAATTGAACGATACTTTTGAGTAATTCTAGTTCGCGTTTTTCGCTGTTGGCGGCATTGGAAAGATTCGGATCTGCAGGAGAGGCAACATCTGTGGACCCGGTCTTTGACTTTTTCCCAAGGTAGATAAACGGAGAAAAAAGAAGTTTCCAAAAAGACACAAAAAGTCCCAGCCGCTGCAAAAGAAAAGAACCTGTATTGGACTTACTTTTCAGGAAGTGAATTTTCTGCATCGACCAAAGCAGCGCGGTAATACCTGTTGTAAGTACCATCGCGACAGTACCCCACACGACCGATCCGGATACATTATGGTCCGCGGAAAAATCAAAAAGTGCCGTTTTGACGGTATGATTGGTCAGGAGGCCGTTGATACAACCTACTCCAATAAGTAGGGCGAGCAATATCCTTGCCAGCAACAAGGCAGCCATGGTAGCGCGGAGATGCTCCGTCAAATGTATGACCCGAACAGCGGCGCGGTGTTCGTTGGCGCGCAACTGATCAAGATCATGGGCAGACAAGCGCACCAAAGCCTGTTCCGATAGCAACACAAGATTGTAAAAGAGGATTCCGAAAAAAAGGAGAAACATCATATCGTGATAAAAAAAGGTAAGAAGAGCCAAGCAATGGCGCTTCTTACCCTTTTTATGAGGTATTTAGAAAGGCAAATCGTCCCCTTCCGCTTGATGCTGCGCAACAGGGGCCTGTGTTTCGCGGCCGTTAGAGGCCATCATATTATCAACTGTTGGGAAGCGGCTATCACCGGAATTTTCACTGCGTTCGAGCGAACGAACGGTATTGGCGACAATGTCGGCGGCGGTGCGTTCCACCCCTTCTTTGTCGGTGTATTTGCGGTAGGAAATTTTCCCTTCCACAAAGACCATCATGCCTTTTTTGAGTTGTTTTTCGGCTCTTTCTGCCAAGTCACGCCAAACGGTAACGTTGTGCCACTCGGTGATTTTTTGCCAGTTGCCGTCTTTGTCTCGGTAGTTTTCATTGGTGGCAAGAGAAAAGCGGCCGACGGCTGTTCCATTGTCCAAGTGGCGTACCTCGGGATCACCTCCGAGATTTCCAATAAGGGTTACTTTGTTGATCATGTTGAAAAAAATAAAGTTTAAGAAGCGTGAAAAATTATTGAAAGTTGCTTGTCACTACTTGTGTGGCACGGCGCCTGAAAAAAAGGGCCCTTTTTCGACTCAGACGCAACCAC
>JBIPOY010000295.1:0-4535 GCA_044378705.1 Saprospiraceae bacterium | reverse complement strand
GACTCAGATACAAATACAATCGCTCAAAGACAAGGGGCTCGCCCCCGACCCGGCGGCAGAACGATTGCTGCTCGAAAAAACAAAGGCCAATTATCTCGCCCAAACAACGCCCTACTACGCAGCAGCGCGCCTCTGGGTAGATGCTATTATTGACCCCCGTGATACTAGACAATGGATTAGTATGGGTATTGAAGCAGCCAACAACGCCCCCGTGGAAAAATTTAATGTCGGGGTCATGCAAGTGTAAATCTAAAAAATATAATTAAAAACAATCTGATTACATGGAAATTCGCAGTGCTACAACGGCTGATCTGGAATCGCTCCGCAACTTTGCAGAGCAGACTTTCCGCCTTGCATACGAAGCTGACAATGATCCGGTACCATTTGAGGAGTATTGCAGCAAGGCGTTTACCCTGGAGCAATTTCAATCGGAAATGCAACACCCTTTTTCAGCTTTTTGGCTGGGTTGGAAAGACAACCAATTGGTGGCATATCTAAAATTAAATTATGACAATCACCCGGAATTATTGATGACCTCCCACTCCGTTCAGGTAGAAAGGCTGTACATCGAACCGACATGGCAAAATCAAGGATTGGGGGCATTGGCGCTCCACTTTGTCCAGGAACAAGCGAAAAAAAATGGTGTCGAGTGGATATGGCTCAGTGTTTGGAAAAAAAATCCAAGTGCTGTCCGGTTTTATCAACGCTGTGGTTTTGACACAATAGGGACGGAAATATTTCACGTCGCAGATGATCCTCAAGAGGATTGGCTCATGGGAAAACGGGTGTAATACCCTCCTTTCTACGCCTTCAATACGGTTCTACAATGAGCGCTTGTGCTGCTTTTTTGCCAGACAGCGTGCCACCCAACCATTTACCAAAAAAATTAACATTGACAATCAACTGCAAAGGCCGACTTCTTGATCTGTCATCACCGGTGGTGATGGGTATCCTAAATCGTACGCCCGACTCGTTTTTTGATGGCGGCAAATATGCAGATGAAACTGCGATACTTACCCAAGCAGAAAAAATGCTCCGGGAAGGTGCTTCTATCCTAGATATTGGGGGCGCTTCTTCTAGGCCCGGAGCAGCAGTGGTTGATGAAACAACGGAGTTACGCAGGGTGGTTCCCACCGTGGAACTAATCCTCAAGCATTTTCCTGCCACGATTCTGTCTGTTGATACCTACAGAATTGGTGTCGCGCGGGCTGCCTTGGCTGCCGGGGCGTCTGTTTGGAATGACATCTCCGCACTTGCCCCCCCCGGTACCGTGGAGGTTTTTGACTTCGAACGGGATTTTCCGTCAGACGTGCCCTACATCCTGATGCACATGCAGGGTGCTCCCAATACGATGCAACAAAATCCGGCCTACTCAGATGTGGTGCAGGAGGTACTCGATTTTTTCATCGAGAAAATTGAACATCTGCGCAAAATTGGTATCAACGACATTGTCTTGGATCCCGGTTTCGGTTTCGGAAAAACGGTGGAACACAATTATACGTTGCTTCGCAACTTAAACACCTTCAAAAACGTATTGGAATTGCCGGTATTGGCTGGCGTCTCCAGAAAATCAATGATTTGTAAACCATTGGGCATACCTCCGTCCGCTGCCTTGAACGGCACCACGGCATTGCATGTCGTGGCGTTACAACAAGGCGCTTCCATCCTCCGTGCACACGATGTGCGGGAAGCGATGGAAGTCATAGCTTTGTGGAAACTTTTGGAAGGCATCCCACCCGACGAAATGTCACAAACGGCTACACTTGCATAGCCGCAACCACTTGCTGTACAGTACCTTTGTATCCACGATTATACGCTCAACAAACTCCATGGCAAAAACAAAAAAAGATGGTGGCAATGGAATGGTAGGTTCCGCTACACCACTCATGCAACAATACATTCAGGTGAAAATCAAGTACCCTGATGCTGTGTTGCTTTTCCGCGTCGGTGATTTTTATGAGACGTTCGGAGAAGATGCCGTCAAGGCAAGTAAAGCCTTGGGGATTACCCTTACGAGCCGAAACAATGGCGGTTCTGACATAGAACTCGCAGGATTCCCCTACCATTCGCTCGATGTTTACCTCCCGCGTTTGGTCCGGGCAGGGTATCGGGTGGCCATTTGTGAGCAAATGGAAAAACCTACACCCGGGAAAGTGGTGCGTCGAGCCGTGACGGAGGTGGTGACACCCGGGGTGACCACAGATGACGCGCTGCTCGATCACAACGCCAACAATTTTTTGGCAACCTTGGCATACGGTAAAAACGAACAACTAGGGCTGTCATTTCTGGATATTTCTACCGGCGAATTTTTTGTTTCTGAAGGCGACAGCGGTACTATTGACAAACTCCTGCAAAGTTTTAAACCGGCAGAAGTCATTCTTCCCAAAAGCCGAATGAAAGAGTTTCTGGCAATTTATGGGGATAAATTTTACCTGAATACCTTGGAAGACTGGATTTTTACCCGCGATTTTGCCCGCGAAAAACTCCTCCTCCATTTTCAAACGGCCAGCCTAAAAGGATTCGGTATCGAGGAAATGGAACTGGCTCAAACAGCTGCCGGGGCCGCCTTGTATTACCTCGCCGCTACTGAAAACAACCGACTGACACACATCACTACCCTCAGCCGACTGCAAACAGAACAGTATGTATGGCTGGATCGGTTTACCATCCGAAACTTAGAACTGGTGGCAAGTGCCCACGAAAATGGCGTTTCTCTGCTCCAAGTGATCGATAAAACGATTTCACCCATGGGTGGACGACTCCTAAAGAAGTGGACACTGCTGCCCCTGACGAGCCTTTCGCAAATCAAAGATCGTCATGACACGGTTCAACTGTTGGTTGAAACGCCCGATTTCGCAGCCGATCTAGAACCTCAAATCCGTCATATCGGCGACTTGGAACGGCTCATGGCCAAAACTTCCGTGGGGAAAATTAGCCCCCGGGAAACCATGCAACTGAGAAAGGCATTGTACGCCACCGAACAACTTAAACGGCTCCTGCAGGAGCAGGCAAACGCAAACCTCCAACTGTCTGCCGTGATAGCACGACTGGCGGAGGGGCTCAATCCTTGCCTTACCCTACGCACCCGTATTGAACGAGACATCGCTCCCGAACCTCCAGCCGATATCAGAAAAGGAAACGCGATGGCGGATGGCTGCCACCCCGAATTGGACGAACTGCGGCACATCGTGCGCAACAGCCGTGATTTACTCCTCCAAATACAACAACGCGAAATCGAACGAACCGGTATCTCCAGCCTGAAAGTCGCCTTTAACAACGTGTTCGGTTATTACATCGAAGTAACCTCCAAATGGAAGGATCAAGTGCCACCCGAATGGACCCGAAAACAAACGATTGCAAATGGTGAACGGTTTATTACCGAAGAATTAAAAGTGCTGGAAGCCAAAATCTTGGGCGCAGAAGAGAAAATTCAAGCGCTCGAAGAAAGACTATTCCGGGAACTGGTGGAGGAAATTGGTCAATATATTCAACCCATTCAACTCAACGCACAACTCATCGCGCGACTAGACTGCCTGCTTTCTTTTGCTAAAGTGGCCCAAAAAAACCACTATACGCGCCCGGAGTTGGACGATAGTACGTTGATTGATATCAGAGATGGACGGCATCCCGTTATTGAAACGATACTCCCCATCGGTGAATCTTTTGTCCCAAACGATGTGTACCTCGACAGCGAATCCGTTCAAATTATCCTGATCACCGGCCCAAACATGGCCGGAAAATCCGCGCTGTTGCGCCAAACAGCCCTGATAACCCTCTTGGCACAAATGGGTAGTTTTGTGCCGGCGGCAAGCGCCCGTATCGGCCTGGTCGATAAAGTTTTTACCCGTGTCGGTGCCAGTGACAACATCAGCGGTGGAGAAAGTACTTTCATGGTTGAAATGAATGAAACAGCCCTGATTATGAACAACATCAGCGATAGATCCCTCATCTTACTCGATGAAATCGGCCGCGGTACCAGCACCTACGACGGTATTAGTATCGCCTGGAGCCTGACGGAATACCTCCACGACAACGGACGCGCAAGACCAAAAACCCTTTTTGCCACCCATTACCACGAACTCAATGAACTGGCAGAAAGCCATGAAAGGGTCCATAATTTCCACGTAAGTACCAAAGAAGTGGGGCAAAAAGTCGTATTTCTCCGAAAACTCGTTGTAGGAGGCTCCAACCATTCCTTTGGTATTCATGTTGCCAGAATGGCCGGTATGCCCCAAAGTATCGTCGAAAGAGCCAACGAAATTCTAAAAACCCTAGAAGCAAAGTCGGTGGAAAGTGCAGAAACTACGCATGCAAATCCAACCCACACGAAAAAAACAGAAACACAAAAACAATTGCGCAACAAGATGAAAAATATTGCAGCCCCCCTCCAATTACACATCTTTGACGTGGATGACTATACCCTCAAAATTAAAGAAACGCTGCTTGGGCTAGACCTAGATACCATGACGCCAATTGACGCACTTTGGAAACTCAATGAACTTGTTAAAATTGCAAAAAAGTGACCGTGATTTGTA
>JBIPOY010000294.1:0-4544 GCA_044378705.1 Saprospiraceae bacterium | reverse complement strand
ACGCTGCTGATGTACTGGTGTTTGTCTATACGGGCTTCAAGGAAGTCACCGAAAATGTGGGTGGCCGCAAAGAGGTCAATGTGTCCATGGAGGCGAATGGGCTTGAACTGGAGCAGATCGTGGTGGTGGGCTCTCGCCGCGCCAACCGTATCAAAACCGAAACCCCTGTTCCGGTGGATGTGATCAACGTGGGCGCCAACTCGATCACCTCTTCGCGTACAGACATTACGTCGATGCTCAACTACGCGGCTCCATCGTTCAATTACAACAAACAAACCGGTTCGGATGGCGCCGACCACATCGATCTTGCGACGTTGCGTGGCCTTGGCCCCGACCAGACGCTGGTGCTGATCAATGGCAAACGTCGCCACCAAACAGCGTTTGTTTCGGTGTTTGGAACCCGCGGTCGCGGCAACTCAGGCACCGATTTGAATGCCATCCCGGCCCAAGCGATTGATCGCATTGAAATACTGCGCGATGGCGCTTCGGCCCAGTACGGATCTGATGCCATTGCCGGTGTGATCAACATCATCCTGAAAAAGAACCTCAACAAAGCCACGTTGGATCTTGGTTTTTCAAGCTACTTCGACCCAAAATACAACCCGAGTTTTATTGGAAGCGGCGACAAGGATGTGTATGGCACGTCGCATGTCGGCCAATACGAAGTTGGCGATGCCAAAAAAATGGATGGGATTGCCTACAATGCCTCCTTCAACTACGGCCTGCCCTTTGGTGGGAAAGGTGGGGTTTTCAATATTACCCTCAACTATGTCAACCAAGCCAAAACGTATCGCCAGGAATTTGGCGGCAAATTGCCGGTTTCCATTTATCGTCGTGGCCATGGCGACGGCTCTTTGAACGCGTATGGCGCCATGTTCAACGCAGAAACACCGATTTTAGACGAGGGGAAACTCAGTTTTTATGCATTCGGCGGCATCAATTACAAAGTATCTGACGCGTTTGCCTTTACCCGTAACTTCTCTGCCCGTCCCGAGCGTTTTCCCACAACACCTGCCGGGGATCTGATCCCCGTGGAGGGTATCATCAAAACAACGCCAGACGGCGAAAGCTACTTCAACCCACACATTCAGTCCGAAATCAGGGATATCGCCTGGACCGGAGGCCTCAAAGGCGCCTTTGAAAGTGGTTGGAAATGGGATTTTAGCCACACGGTCGGCTACAACAATTTTCATTTTTTTGGCGATAAAACCTTCAATGCCGGATTGGGCGCCAATGTGACCCGTTTTGACGATGGCGGCTTTTCTTTCCTCCAGAACACCACCAACCTGAACCTGAACAAGGAATACGCCAGCGTGCTTTCCGGTTTTGGTATTGCGTTTGGGGCCGAATACCGCGCTGAAAATTACCAGCTTTTTGCAGGACAACGGGGCTCTTATTCCAATTTCAACCCGGAAAAAGCGACGGGATCCCAAGGGTTTCCAGGCTATCAGCCCAGCGATGAAGTGGATGCCTCCCGCCACTGCGCAGGTGTTTACGCAGATGCCGAATTGGATGTGACTGAAAAACTTCTCGTGGGCGCCGCCGTTCGGCTCGAGGATTACAATGATTTTGGTACAACGCTCAACGGGAAAATCACCGCGCGGTATAAATTGTTCCAGCACTTCAACATTCGCGGTTCGTACAGCACCGGGTTCCGCGCCCCCTCGCTCCAGCAAATTAATTTCAGCAGCACCTTTACAACCGTACAGGGTGGCCAGCTTTCAGAAGTGAAAATCGCCCCCAATTACAGTAAAATTACCCGTACCGCGGGTATAGAGCCCTTGAAACAAGAGGAATCTGCCAACGCCAGCATCGGATTTTCCTGGAAACCCATGAAGCAGCTGACGTTGTCGGTGGATGCCTATCAGGTAAAAGTAATTGACCGGGTGGTGCTCTCCGGACAATTCAGCAAAGACGATGCTTCCCTTGACCCTGTTTTCACCGGAACACTCAACAGCCTCGGTGTGAGTCTCGCCCAATTCTTCGCAAACGCAGTTAACACCACCAACCGCGGGGTTGATTTCGTGTTGGATTACAACCGAAAATTGAGCGAAAAAACCGGTATTCGCATGCTGCTCACCGCCAATGTACAAGACATGACGATTGACAAAATCAACGTGCCGGCCAAACTCGCCTCTACCGCCGACAACCGCTCGGCATTTCTCAGCGACCGCGAGCAGTCGTTCATCTTGGCCTCTGCTCCTCCGGTGAAAGCCGCAGCAACGCTGGAATACGGCATAAAAAAATACACCATTGGCGCCCGGTTCAACTATTTTGGCAAAGTAACCCTGCTGGGCTATGGCGAAGATGGCTTGGGTATCAACCCAACGGTGCCCAAAGACGATGGCTCCGGATCCCTTCCGGATGAATATACGTATGGTGGAAAATTTGTCCCAGATCTGTATTTGGGTTGGAAAATGTGTAAAACAGCCACCTTGCACGTTGGCGCCGACAATATTCTCAACGTTCACCCCGATCTCGGCTACGTGGCCGGAGCAGCCGGGTGGGCTTTCAACAATGAAACCGGCGGCCCGTGGGATGCGGTGCAAATGGGCGGCAATGGCCTGCGCCTGTTTGCCCGACTTTCGATGAATTTTTAACACAAACCCCCACACCACAATGCCTCTGGGGTGCCTGTGTGCATCCTAGGGGCATTTTTATTCACCAACCAGCTATTTCTAGAATATGCCCCGCTTTTTTATTGATCCCAATATTGCAGCCGCCAAAACCATTTCAACAGAAGTCTATACCAGTCCTGCCATCCTCGAAGAAGCCAAAGAAAAAATATTTGCTCCTTCCTGGCAATACATCGGCCACACAGGCCAAACGCCGGAAATGGGAAGCATCTACCCCTTTACACTTTTAGAGGGGTTGCTCCACGAACCGTTGTTGCTTACCCTCGACAAGGACGCTCGCCTGCGCTGTATGTCGAATGTGTGTACCCACCGCGGCAATTTGTTGGCCTATGAGCCCTGTAAATCCAGCCACCTGCGCTGTAAGTACCACGGTCGGGTTTTTGGGCTAGACGGTACTTTTCAGTCGATGCCGGAGTTTAAAGAAGTGGAAAACTTCCCCACCGCAGCGGATGATCTGAAGCAGTTGCCTGTTTTTACTTGGGGAAAACTCCTGTTTACCACCCTGGAACCCCGTTTTGAGCCGGAAAAATTTTTTGGTGAAATGATGGACCGTGTCGCCTGGCTTCCCATGGATAAAGCCGTACATCGCTCTGACCTTTCTTCGGTGTACCATGTTCAGGCAAACTGGGCGCTTTACTGCGAGAACTACCTCGAGGGTTTTCACATTCCGTTTGTACACGGTGGTTTGAGCGCAGTACTTGATTATGGAAGCTATACCACAGAACTGTTTCAATATGCCAATTTACAGGTAGGGATCGGCAAAAAAGACGATGTTTGTTTTGATTTACCCGCACAGTCGCCTGATTTCGGAAAAAATATTGCCGGTTACTATTTCTGGGTTTTCCCAAATATGATGTTCAATTTTTACCCATGGGGCTTGTCGTTCAACCTCGTTGAGCCGACGGGTGTTGACACGTGTAGGGTGAAGTTTGAGGTGTTTGTATTTGACGAAACCAAACTCGGGATGGGTGCAGGATCCGGCCTCTCGCAAGTGGAGCTGGAAGACGAAGAAGTGGTGCAAAATGTACAAAAAGGCATTCGCTCCCGTTTTTATGACCACGGTCGGTATTCCGTTTTGAGGGAACAGGGCACCCACCATTTTCACCGGCTTCTGGCAGAATTTTTGGGCTGATCGGGAAAAAGAGGGCGCTGTGGCGCCCTGTCTGCGCGACCACCTAACCAGTTACTAATACCATACACTGCGGCGAAAATAAAAAAAGGCGTTACACCAACAAAGTGTAACGCCTTTATAATCAATGTGGAGGATAACGGATTCGAACCGATGACCTCTTGCATGCCATGCAAGCGCTCTACCAACTGAGCTAATCCCCCTTTTTTTATCGGGCAGCAAATGTACAAGAGTCGTTCGTCATTCCGTAAAAAAAGCGAAAAAAAATATCCAGCGGTGCTTCGCGTCGGTCATTGTTGCATCACAACTGGTCAGGTGGCACGCTGTCTGGCCCAAAAACGCCCGTTTTCCGCCACACCCGGTCTGTTTTCACGACCGCAGCGTTGCTACGGACTGCTAAAATACCCTTTGTCCGGCAAAAAAATGATTGCTTTTTTGTCCCAGAGGCAACGGTATTCCCCGTTGAATGGGCTTTGTACCCCTCCGGCGACGCAATCATCAGTATGTGCAATCGGACATCCAATGTGAAACACCCCCGCCGTGACACCTTTAAAATGCTTTAAAACGCTCAAAAGCCGAGCGTTCTAGTCCCTCGCGGTCGTCCGGGTGTGCGATGTTGATGAGCGCGTGTGCGCGTTGGCGCAGGTTTTTGCCAAACAAATTTGCGACGCCATATTCCGTGACCACATAATGTACGTGTGCCCTGGTGGTGACCACCCCGGCGCCCGGCTTCAGCATCGGCACAATCCGCGGAATCCCCTTTGCTGTCCGTGAAGTAG
>JBIPOY010000293.1:0-4548 GCA_044378705.1 Saprospiraceae bacterium | reverse complement strand
ACCACTAAATCAGAAGTTATGAGCGTGTAGCGTATCGGAAGTAGGCACCGTCAAAGGGCAATCCCGGTAAAACCATTTACCTTTACCGGTAGTATTGGAACGACATTGGCTCTAATCAGTAATTAACACCCGAACAACATGCCATTTTCACGATTAGGTCTTACCGGCCCCCTCCTTACCACCATTGCCAAATCAGCGTATTCCACGCCATATCCCATCCAAGAAGCAGCTATTCCGGCCATTTTAGCGGGAAAAGATGTATTGGGCATTGCACAAACCGGATCGGGTAAAACGGCAAGTTTTGTGCTACCCATTTTACAGCAGTTCCAAACAAAAGCGCCAGCCAGAAATCGACACATCATAGCATTGGTGTTAGTCCCTACGAGAGAACTGGCTCTCCAGGTTGCCTCCGTTTTCACTTTTTTTTCCGGTAACCTTACCAGAAAAGTAAAATCCCTAACTGTATTTGGCGGGGTTTCCATCAATCCTCAAATGATCCAGTTACAAGGCGTTGAGGTATTGGTTGCTACCCCCGGGAGGTTGTTGGATCTGATCAATAGTAAGGCACTCTATTTGTCGGATGTCGAAATTTTGGTATTGGACGAAGCCGACAAACTGTTGAATGTGGGGTTTAAAGAGGAAATGAGCCGCATTTTAGCCATGCTCCCCCCCAAACGTCAAAATATATTGTTCTCTGCAACCCTTGGGAAAGATGTGCACACCATTACAGAAATGATATTGCATAACCCTGTTACCATTGAGATTGTACCCGACGAGGACCACTTTGACGATATCAAACAAATTGGGTACCGTGTTACTGAAGAGCGTAGGGGTCCATTGCTGCGCTATATAATCAAAGAACAAGGCCTTCAGCAGGTGCTGGTTTTTACCTCATCGGTTCACAAAGCCGACAGTGTCGTCCACAAATTAAAAATAAACGGAATATCGGCATTGGCTTTACACAGTGAAAAAAGTCAGGGCGCCAGAACGGATGCTTTGCGGTATTTTAAATCCGGCGAAATCTCTGTGTTGGTAGCAAGTGACCTCGCCTCGAGGGGTATTGATATACCTTTTCTCCCGGTGGTGGTGAATTACGAACTACCCCGATCTCCCAAAGATTTTATTCATCGCGTGGGCCGAACGGGCAGAGCAGGAGCAACGGGTGTTGCTATTTCGTTTGTAGGTCCGGAGGACGAACAACATTTCAGGGTCATTCAGAAAAAAATGGGAAAATGGGCTGATATGGTGGAGACAGATGCCTTCAATTTAAGAGGGTATTAGTGCCTTAATAGCCTTTTTTATGCTATTCCCTTGGAAAATTATACTGGGGATCGAACAAAAAATCACGATCTGTCAGCGTCAGCAAGAATGCCACCAAGTCAATTTTCTCATCAGGGGTCAGTACAATGGGCTCTTGCAACCGAAGATCCAATGTCTTGCCCGGTTGGATCCCGTGGCTGTAATGGTTGATGACATCCAGTAATTTTTTGAAACGACCATCGTGCATGTAAGGATAGGTAAATTGGATGTTTCTGAGCGTAGGCACCTTGAATTTCAAAGAATCTGCAGGTTTTTGGGTGATTTTCATGCGGCCGATGTCCATCAATTCATAATCCACGGGTAGACCGTTGTTTGCAAAATCATGGTTGGTAAACAGCGGCTCGGTGTGGCATGTGTTACAATGTATCCTAAAAATTCGAAGGCCATTCAATTCCTGTTCAGTGAAGGAAGCACCGGGTTCTTGGCGGGAGTATCGGTCATACCGGGAATTGTAGGATTGAAGGGTCAATACAAATTGGGACAATGACAGTAGTACTTTCTGACCGGTGGCCAAACTGTCGCCGAAAGCTTCCTGAAACAACTTACGGTACTTTGTTGAGTTGTTGATTTTTTGTACCACGTTCCCCATGGTTTCATTCATTTCGTTGGGGCTAGAAATGGGATTAATGGGTTGCATGTCGAGATGATTGACACCTCCATCCCACATAAAAGAGGTACTCCACGCCAAGTTCATCAGAGCCGGGGCGTTTCTCTTTCCAATTCTTCCAAAAATTCCGTGACTCAATGGGTGGTCAACGTGCGCAAATCCGGTTGCCTGCAAATGGCAACTGGCACAGGAAATGGTCGTGTCGCTGGACAACAAAGGCTCGTAAAACAATTGCCTACCCAAAGCAACCCCGGCAATGGTCAATGGATTTTTTTTATTGTCATACACCGGCTTTGGCCACCCGGGAGGAACAACCAATATCGGTTCTGTTCCCTTAAAAGAAATCATGACCACAAAAAGTCCTGATAAAACGGCCGTTATTTTGATTTTGAAAAAAGCCATTTATCGTACCGTAAATGTTTCTACAAAATAATCAGCCAATTGAGCCGCTACCTTGGAGGGTATCATCACCTTGTTGGTTTTCTCCAAGTGTATATGGTCAAAAAAGGTTGACAAGTCAGTTGTTACGATCAGCGGTGCAGTACTGCCATCAACCACGTGGAGGTGCTCAACGGGCAATTGAAGTCTTCTGACGGTTTGATGGGGGGGCATATATCCTCCCAAATGAAATTCAAAGGTGTGGTGAAAGGTATTACAGAGATTGCTTCTGCCTTCAATTTTACAGTTGATAAAGCCACTGTTCCAAGCCCAGTACATGCCGAGCGTGGGGTCTAAATCTCCTCCCATGGCTCCCGAAACATTGGTCAGGCTGTCGGTTCCAATGTTAAAACAAATAGCATCATAATCACCGAATGGTACATCATGGATAACAATAGTCCGGGAGTTTTCTATTTCCGCATCCACCAAGTGAAAACTGTTTATTTCTGTAAAACGTACTTTCCCTTTTTGTTTGAGCTCAACAGCAGAAATATAAAACTTACAAGCATCAATATACATACTGTCCTGATGGGCGGAGTGGTATAAATACGCTCCTAACACAAGGGGGGTTTCTGAAAATCGGAGGTCGATGGTCAAAGTTACGGTTCCCAAGATAGGTTTTTGCTCGAAAGAGAACCCGCAAAAAGTAACAACAACCAACATGGCTACGAGTGAATACCGCATATTTTAAAAGGTTTACCACCCACTGGCGGTATTGAATCGAATCATAACACCTGTAAAGTGTTACCCATGAAGGAAACACCTCAGCGAATCAACGTAACATCTCCGTTGAAAAGTACTGTTTCCCCGTCTTTGAATCGTACTTTGGCATAATAAACAAATACATCGGGATTCAGTTCTTGTCCCTTGTAGTTTCCATCCCATCCAGCGGTCGGGTCATTTGGTTTAAAATTTTTGTAGGCAAAGATTTCCGTCCCCCAACGGTCAAAAACAAGAAACTCTAGTATCAATTCAGTATCGTCATCACCAAATACCATGAGTACATTGTTGTTGACTGAATTTGGCTTGAAAACATTGGGGATATAAATCCAACGCGATCGATCGACTCGGATGGTTCGTTCATCTTTAGCAACACAACCATTGGAGTCGATTGCTTCCACTTGGTAACGAAACGATTGAATCGGCGTCAGCGTATCTGGCAATAGTAACGTGGAAGGAATTACCCTGGTTTCAACGACACGATCTGGTGATGTAGAAAAATTTTGGAGGGCTATTACAATGGGTTGCCCCAGATGTATGGTGGTGTCTGAGCCAATATTGATTAGAAATTCTTCAGGCTCATCAATGAAAAAAGTGGTCTCGTAGGAACAGCCGTTGGCATCTTGAACTTCTAAACTGTGCATACCGGGATGTAATGCTGTATAAAACAAGGAGGATTCAAACGGTTTCTTGTCAAGAGAATAGACAAACGGCGCGGTACCCCCAACGATGGAATCAATACGCAGTGCGCCATCTGTTTCACCATGGCAGGAAACGTTGTTTTGAACCACCTCTATCCCGGAGGGCGTAGCTGGATCAACACGGACAACTACATCTGCTGTGGTCGTACAGCCGGTGGATAGATTGGTGACCAACACCGTATAGATTCCTGCCCGCGTTACAACTGGGGCATTGGTATTTGATCCGGATAGAATGGCGCCATTGGATGTTTCCCATTGGTAGTCATATTGCCCAATTCCAGCCGTTGTTGCATTCAATTCGACTTGTGTGGTGGTACAATCCAGTTGGTCCGGTGTCGAAATAGTGGTATTGGGGTGCTGTGTTTCCGACAGAACCATGGCTGTCCCTGTACGAACACAGCCGTTTGACGATGTAGCAGTCACCGCGTAGTTGCCCGGCACGGTGATGGTTGGATTTTGTATGTTGTCAACAAAATTATTCGGCCCCGACCAATTCCAATTCACCACCACATCTGATGTTGCCGATAACGTTATCGAAGGCATTGCACAGGTGATTGTTCCGCCAACCACTACAATGCTGGGTATGGAGATATCAGAAATCACGTTTATTTGTGCCGAAGTAGAACATCCATTGGCCGCTGTTGCAACCAAGGAGTATAACCCGGCCTCTGTGACCACGGTAGTACCTGCTTCAGAAGTAAAATTATTGGGACCTGTCCAGTGAAAAACAGTACCCATCGTGGTAGAATATCCCGATACTAT
>JBIPOY010000292.1:0-4550 GCA_044378705.1 Saprospiraceae bacterium | reverse complement strand
CGGGATTGTCGTCCTGAAATTGTGCTGTGCAATGCCCCCGACGACCGACATCCCGACCATGGGCGGGCAGCAAAAATGACCGCCGATGCCTGTTTTTATGCCGGCCTAGAAAAAATTGAAACCCTGGATAACGCCGGAAACAAACAACATCAATGGAGGCCCAAAGCCGTGTACCATTATATTCAGGACAAACAAATGATTCCTGATTTCGTTGTTGATATTACCCCGTTCTTTGAAAAAAAAATGGCGTCCATCCTAAGTTTCCAATCACAATTTTACGATCCCGAAAACAAAAACCCGAACACCCCTATTTCAGGAAAAGACTTTCTTGATTTTGTAGAGGCGAAATCAAGAATTTTTGGCCGGCCGATCGGGGTTGCTTATGCCGAAGGCTTTATTTGTACGCGCACCCTCGGTATAGATGATCTTTTTGCCCTGCGATGAGGTGCCCCTGCCTACCCCTGAGCGCCCGTTTATACGTTTTATCAGGTTATCGTGTGTTAACAATTACAAAAAATACCCGCCATCGAACAGCACTTATAGATATTTGTGACTCTTAATGACGTTTTACAATTCACAACAGCAGAAATCAACAAAACTACCGCACGGATGAAACGCCTATTTTCACTGACTTTCTTTACACTCATTTCGTTGTCAGCCGTTTTTGCCAATGTCAAACCCGGTTTTAACATCAAAATCAAACTGGAAAACTACGCCGCTACGGAGCTCGTGTTGGGTTTCCATTACGGAGAAAAACAATATGTGAAAGACACGGCGGTCGTAGATGCCGATGGTTGGTTTACATTCAGCGCAGATACCTTGTTGCCACCGGGGATCTATCTACTTGTGTTGAAACCTGACAATAATTTCCTGCAGATTCTGATGCCGGAAAACGATCAGGAATTCACCCTGACCTCCGATGTCAAGGATTCTGTGAATAAAATGAAGTTTAAAGGATCCTCCGACAATGATATCTTTTACGAATACCTCCGGTTTCTAAACAAACAACGGCCCGAAGCCGACTCGCTCCGCGCTAAATTGTCGCGCGCCAAAGGAAATGTGGCGGATTCTACCCGCTACTCAAAGGAATTAGAGGGTTTGGATAAAATTGTAAAAAAATTCCAGGCTGACCTGATCTCCAAACACCCCGGTACGCTTTCTGAACGCATTACAAAGGCTTCTATCGACCCGGAGGTCCCTGAATTTAAAGGGGATGATATGGAAAAAGCCCGCCAACGTTACTATTGGGTTCGGGAGCATTTTTTTGACAACATTGATCTGACGGATCCAGCCTTGCTGCGCAGCCCTGTTCTACATGCAAAAGTGGATCAATATATGACCAAAATTGCGCCACAACATCCCGATAGCATCAATGTCGCGATTGATTATATCCTTGCAAAAATAAAAAATGCACCGGAAATCAACAAGTATTTCCTTGTCCACTTCCTCAATTATTACGCCAAATCACAGATCGTAGGTTTCGATGCCTGCTATGTTCACATCGCACAAACATACTATTGTGTCGGACAAGCGCCTTGGACAAAAAAAGAAGACTTAGAGAAAATTTGCGACAATGCACTTCGCTTAGAGCCCATTCTGATTGGTAAAACAGCCCCCAATATTGTTGTGACAGACCGTCAAAACAAACCACATGCCCTGTGGGATGTTGATGCCGATTATACCGTTTTGTTTTTCTGGGCCCCCGACTGCGGACACTGTAAAAAAGCAGCGCCCTTTATGGTAGAGTTTGCCCAACACTTCAAAGACAAGGGCGTGAAAGTATTTGCCGTTTGCTCGGCTGTTGCCAAAACGGTGGAGGAAGGCGATGTCCCTGATTGCTGGAAAGGTGTAGAGGAAAAAGGATTTACCGATGATTTGTTCATGAACATGGCCGACCCCTTTATTCGCAGCCGTTACAAAAAGCTCTACGATATTCAGAGCACACCTCAAATATTTGTTTTGGACCGTAGCCACAAAATTCTGATGAAGCGTATCGGCGCCGAACAAATTACCACTGTAATGGAAGAGGTGATGAAAAATGAAGCTGAAAAGAAAAAGAAAAAGTAGTGCCAACGTGCTTCCATTCAAAAAAGGCCCCGAACGAACCCGTTCGGGGCCTTTTTTCTATCCAAACTTCACCCTCGGATCAAGCCATGCGTACAATAAATCGGACAGTAGGTTGATGAACACAAATACCATTGCGGTAAACAATACGCAACCCAACACAACCGGAATATCAAAATTGAGCAACGCATTGACGGTTACATCTCCCAATCCTTTGAAATTGAACACGTTTTCTACAAAAAAAGCCCCCGTCAGGAGGGCGGCAAACCACCCGGAAATAGCAGAGACCATTGGATTCAAGGCGTTCCGAAGCGCATGCCGCACCGTCACGGTGTACTTCGACAAACCTTTCGCCGTGGCCGTACGCACATAATCTTGCGTCATCACATCCAACATGGCACTGCGGGTAAGTTGGGTGATGAGGGCCACCGGACGCAGCCCCAAGGCCAACGCAGGCAATACGATGTTTCGCCACCGTACCTCCCAATCTCCAAAGTCATTCAGCACAAACAAACTTCCCTGAATGTTGAGCCGGGTCCATTCTCCCAGCGCAAAACCAAAAATGAGGGCCAACAGCATGGCAGCAACATACGATGGCAGTGAATAGCCCAACACTGAAACCACAGAAATAATATGATCCCACCAAGAATGCTGTTTTAACGCCGCCACAACCCCAAAAAATACCCCTAAAAAAGTAGCCAGCAACATCGCTGTCCCTGCTAACAACGCCGTAGCAGGGATGGCATCTGCCAGAATTTCGCGCACCGGGCGGCCCGACTGGTATGACTCGCGCAAGTAGGGCCTTTTGACCACAACAATTTGGCCTCCCCCGATCGAAAAAAGGGGCGTATAGGCATACTTCGCCTCGTTTTCAACCGTTTTCGGGTGCAAAGAAAGCGGTGATATATCGTTGAGGTATAACAATAGTTGTACTGAAAGTGGCTTGTCCAAACCCAGTTCTGCTGTTTTGGCCTTGACGGTACCCACATCTGCCCGCTGCCCAAACGTCAGTTGTGCTGGATCAACCGGTGCCAAAAAAATGATGCCGGTGATGACAGCAACCACCATCACCAGTACCAATAGCCCATAAGCAACCCGACGAAGGATATATTGCACCACGTATGTTTGTTGGTATTATTTCATTTGACTCCCCTACAAGGGTGGCGGCTATAAAATGGTAATCAAGACCTCCTGTCGTTTGACCAAGAAACCAAAAGGCTCCAAGTCAAAACCTTCGGCAGCGGCAACTTGCTGAAATTCAGCGTCATAACCTGCTTCCACGGCCACCATCAATCCACCGCTGGTTTGGGGGTCTGCCAGAATATGTCGCCGGATCAAATCTTCCGCCCCGGCAACTTTGTGTCCATAGCTCTCCCAATTGCGGGTAGTTCCTCCCGGCACACATTTGTGATCCAAGTAATAATCCAATATTTCACGGCTGATCGTCGGTACCTGGTCGAAGTGAATGAATGCACTGGCATCACTCGCTTCGCACATCTCAGACAGGTGACCGAGTAAGCCAAAACCTGTCACGTCTGTCATTGCCTGCACGTAGGGCAACCGGCCAAAACGCTCGCCGATTTTGTTCAACCGTTTCATACTATCGGGCGCGATGTGCGCATGATCGGGTTGAAGGAGGTTTTTTTTCTGGGCAGTGGTGAGAATACCCACGCCAATGGGCTTGGTCAGGAATAATTTTGCGCCGGGAGAGGCGCCACCATTTTTTTTCAGATCCTTGATGTTTACCCGGCCGGAAACGGCAAGGCCAAAGATTGGTTCCGGACTGTCGATGCTGTGCCCCCCTGCAAGCGGAATACCCGCCTCGGCACATGCTTTTCGGCTACCCTCCATTACGGCATTTGCTACTTCGGGGGGAAGTGTATTGATGGGCCAGCCAAGAATAGCAATGGCCATGAGTGGTGTTCCCCCCATGGCATACACATCGCTGATGGCATTGACGGAGGCGATGCGACCAAAATCCTCCGGATCATCCACGATGGGCATAAAAAAGTCTGTGGTGCTGACAAGCGCTGTGCCATCGCCAAGGTCAAAAACGGCTGCATCATCGCGCTCTTCATTGCCGACCAGCAGTTGGGGGAAATGTTGCTTGACTCCCGTTGTTTTTAAGATATTATCCAGTAACTTAGGGGAAATTTTACAACCACAGCCAGCGCCGTGAGAATATTGCGTGAGTTTGTACATGGTGTGGATGAACCTAGAACTGAAATGTGGCACTTAAACTTGGTAAAATAGGCAACTGATTTACGCGTGTATAGCGCACCCGATCAAAGTAAAAAATATTGGGGCGGTCATACACATTGGTAGCGGATGCTGTTACCTCGAGGTTGCTGTGTTTGCTGAATTTAAAGAGGCGTTTGATCGAAATATCAAATCGGTGATAATAGGGCAACCGACCGCCATTTCTTTCCCCTGCATACAAAATGCCCAAATCGCCCTGGCCACCGAGCACATCGGTACCAATACCA
>JBIPOY010000291.1:0-4553 GCA_044378705.1 Saprospiraceae bacterium | reverse complement strand
GCCACCCTTTTCCAATTTGCGAGACACCCTCTGCCCCGATGAGTTTTATGTCGTCAATGGTACACGTTACGATTACAACAATCGGGTAGGGTATGAAATATTGCCCGGCGCCTCCCGTTCGGGCTGTGATTCCATTGTGGCAATCGACCTGGAATTTAGGAATTTGTGGCTTTACATTGGAGAAGATAGGATCGTTATCAAGGGAGATACCGTTTGTGTTACTCCCCAGTATGGACTTACGCCCAAAAGTTTTGTGTGGCTCCCGTACCAGCCTTGTCCGGATTCGTTTTGTAACACTTCGTGTATAATATTGACTGCGCCAATTGTTTTTACCCTCATTGCCACCGATACCAGTGGTTGTGCCTTGCGGGATGACGTGCAGTTTCTCATTTCAAACAAGAACAAGGTGTATGCACCCAATGTGTTTAGTCCCGATGCACGATGGCCCGACAACCGATTTTCCCTCAATTGTGACCGGACGGTTGTGAATATTAAACGTTTTTTCATTGCTGACCGATGGGGCGACCTGCTGTACGAAAGAAAGGATATTCTTCCAAACACCCCGGATGATGGCTGGGATGGTCTTTACAATGGTAAAGTAATGGACGCAGGAACGTATATTTTTGGCGCTGAATTAGAGCGTTTTGATGGGACTACCTTTTTTGAAAAAGGCGGTTTCAGCTTGGTTAGGTGACGGAAATATTCAGAAGACTACGGTATTTATCTCTAAATTTTTTCACTTTCGGCGCAATAACAATCGAACAGTAGGGTTGGTGGGGGTTTTCTTTAAAGTAATTTTGGTGGTAACTTTCAGCAGGATAAAATTTTTGCATCCCAGAAATTTCTGTTACAATTGGCTGGCTCCAAAGGGCTTGCGCTGCTTCTTTCGCTTCTTCGGCCGTAATTCTTTGGGCTTCGGAATGATAAAATATGACAGATCTGTATTGTGTTCCTGCGTCGTTCCCCTGACGATTCAGCGTGGTAGGATCATGTACGGTAAAAAATATGTCCAGAATGTCTCGGAAAGACAACAAGGAAGGGTCAAAAGTTACCTGTATGACCTCGGCATGGCCCGACCGACCGGTACAAATTTCTTGGTAAGTAGGGTTTTCAGAACGACCACCGGAATAACCACTTTCTACTTTTAAAACCCCTCGTAGGTCTTGGTACATTATTTCAACACACCAAAAACATCCTCCCCCAAGGGTGGCTACTTCCGTATCGTTTGTAATGACCGCTGTCTGTTCGTTTGTTGACATTGATGTAGTTTTCCAAAAGAACAACTATTCCAATGGTTGGTTTAACTGCGCGTAAATAAATTAGGGCGTTCTGTGGAGGCGATATCCTTCTTCACCGGCAATCTCGTGGAGGAAACGTTGGAGACCTTGCCATTTGGCGTCGTCAAGGTTGTAACTGATATTTTCTCTAAAATAGGCTTCAATATCAAAATTGGCCATGGTAGGAAGTATTTTGACCAGTTCGGGTATGTGGTCGATCCCCAGTTGTAAAGCTTGGTTGAACTGCGTCATCAACGCACTGTCTATTGGTTTAACAGCAATCCAGGCAGCAAAGACAAAGGGTAAGCCGGTCCAGGCCAGCCACGCTTCTCCCAGATCATACACAAAGGGATATCGGTCTTCCAGGCCAATGGTTCTGTCGCCAATGATCAAAGCAGCATGGTCGCCATTGATCTGATTTTCAAAGCCAGGTGTTGCCGGAATTAATTCTGCTGTTATTTTCCAATGGTGTTGGCAAAGCAGTTTGGTAAGGGCAACAGAGCTTCTAGAGTGAAAATCAAGGTAAATCCGGGTAATTTCGGCCAGTGGTTTTTCGGCATAAATACACACTGTTTTTACCCGGCCAACCGTGCCGATACAATAGTTGGAAACGATATGCGCTTGACTCAACTCAGGAATAATAGCTACGGGGGTAAGCGCGAGATCTACGGTTCCCGCGAGCAATTTTTGAGCGCAAACAGAGGGAATATCGAGGCTTAGGTCGATGGATTCGGCCAAATCACTGCGGAATAATCCGTAAATGAAGGGCTTGGTATTCAAATAACTAACAGCAGAAATACGAATTTGCGGCATAACAGCGCGAAGGTATGGAGTTGCATTAATTTCTACCGCCTCTTATACGCCAAATGCTTTGGTGTTGAGGTCTTCTTTTTTCGTTGGCCACCAGCCATTGCACGTCATTCCAAGGCGTTATAGACTCGAATTGTTTGGCAAAAAGAAATTTTGGCAAACGCTGCCAGCGCTGTTGTCCTCCCCAAAATTGACTTCCTCTAAACCCCGTAAAAAGCATCGCGCTGGCGTGGGTAAAGGGTAAAAAGCCCCATTTTTTTCCCACGATATACCCTGTAAGTGCCAAGGTCTTTTTGTCTCTGCTGATGGCAGCCCCCGTTACAACTCGGTTTTTTAAAAGTACGCTGTCCCGTAGCGCAGCGGTATAATGACCCGGTTTGGCTGGAATGACATAGTGTTTCGTGAAAAAATTGCCCTTAAACGTATTTTTCGAAAACAAATGCAGGCTGTCTTTAAAAAAAATAAAAGCTTCACAATTGTAATTCCATTCTTCCTTGCGGGCGGGAGGAAAGGAGGTCTGGTCAATATATTCAAACAGGATGCTATCGAGGATGCCGGTGTCAGGGTTGTACAATAGAATCCGTAAATCTTGCCGTCGGTTGTAGTTGTTGCCAAAATCACCGATGTACAAATTTCCAAGGGAGTCACTGGTCAAATCTTCCCAATCAATATTAGGAACAGGTAAATGTATTGTTTTTAAAATTTTTTGCCCACCAAGATCAAACTTGAACAGGTCTGGCGGATTGTGAGAATCGTTTAACAACCACAAATCCCCATTGGGCAAAATGGTCATGCCGGAAATTTCTTCGAGTACAGCGGGTAGTGGGGTCCGTTTGGAAATTTTTTGTTGCTGGCCGGATAGCAGGGCCGGAAAGAAGATCAACCAAAAGGCGAAAAGGCGAAGAATTTGAGGCATGAGAACAATCAGGGTTGCCAAATTTTAGGGTGCGTATTTGATCTCGATGATCAAAACGGTATCTTTGGCAGTAATACAGGATTCAGTCCAACTTGTTTACCTTGAAGCACAAAAAATTTGAAAACATTGCAAAAAATAAGCGGTTGGGCAAACTACCCTATTGTTGAAGCCACTGTTACCACGCCTCAGGATGTTGATCAGGTTCGTCGGTGCGTACTTGCCAACCACCAAATCATAGCCCGTGGAAACGGGAAAAGCTATGGAGATGCTGCCCTGGGAAACCACGTACTCTCTACCTTGGGCCTCCGGTCAATACTTGATTTTGATCCTGTTGAAGGTGTTATTTCGTGTCAAGCAGGGGTGTTGTTGTCTGATCTTTTGCCAACCATCGTTGCGGCAGGGTGGTTTTTTCACGTAACCCCGGGCATCAAGCATATTACCGTGGGCGGAGCCATAGCCTCTGATGTGCATGGGAAAAACCATCCGATCAAAGGCTGTTTTTCGGATTGGTTGATTTCTTTTGAGTTGATGACCGCCGGTGGCGAAATACTCGTCTGTTCCCGTCAGCAGCATGCATCACTTTTTTGGCAAACTTGCGGAGGTATGGGTTGGACGGGTATCATTACCTCGGCTTGTTTTCAACTCCAGCGTATCACCTCATCCCGAATGACGCAAAAGACCATACGTTGTCCAAATTTGGAAACACTATTCCAAGTTTTCATGGAGCATCGCTCAGGATCCTATGCCGCTGCTTGGATAGACACAACTTCCAAAGGAAGCAGTTTGGGACGCGGTGCCGTTCATTTGGCCGAACACCTAACCAATGATACGCCTTTACAATGGTTAGAGGTACCCAAAAGGAACATTCCTTTTTTTGCACCCCCTTGGTTGCTGAATACAATCAGCATTCGGGCTTTTAATGCCCTCTATTATCATAAAAATCAATCGTCAGAAAAAATTGTAACCATGGACGAGTACTTCTATCCATTGGATGCACTTCGTAATTGGAACAGACTGTATGGCCGACGAGGTTTCATCGAATACCAGTTCTGTTTGCCTGAAAATAATGCTTTAGAGGGTATCCGACAAATCATGGAGGCTGTTGGAAAAAGCCCTGAAGTTCCTTTCCTCAGCGTCTTGAAAAAGCATGGTGACCGATCCCCGAACGCCTTGAATACTTTTCCCATCAAAGGCTATTCGCTTGCGCTCGACTTCCCCCGCACGCCCACCATCTTCCGGCTGGTCGAAAAATTGGATGAATTGGTTTGGTATTGGGGTGGAAAAATCTACCTGACCAAAGACGCTTGTTCAAAACCCAAGATGGGCAGAATTGACCCATCCAACTTCGGGGACCCAAAATTCTATTCGGCATTGAGAGCGCGTATCTCAAAATAAAAGGCGCGAAGGTACAAAGACGCGAAGGTGGGTTGCTCGCGAAGGCGCGAAGGTGTTATGTTGCTCGCGAAGGCGCGAAGACGCGATGGTGTTATGTTGCTCGCAAAGGCGCGAAGGCGCGAAGGTGTTATGTTGCTCGCGAAGGCGCGAAGGCG
>JBIPOY010000042.1:0-13331 GCA_044378705.1 Saprospiraceae bacterium | reverse complement strand
CAGAAATCACGTTTATTTGTGCTGAAGTAGAACATCCATTGGGCGCTGTTGCAACCAAGGAGTATAACCCGGCCTCTGTGACCACGGTAGTACCTGCTTCAGAAGTAAAATTATTGGGACCTGTCCAGTGAAAAACAGTACCCATCGTGGTAGAATATCCCGATACTATGCCCGATGGTTGAGCACACGTGAGGGTGTCTCCCAAGGCATTGATCGTCGGAATGATCGTATTTTGCGTCAGTACATAATTATAGGTGGCGGTACAACCACTACTTGCCCTTGCAACGACAGCATAGAGGCCCGAAACGCTCACGGTTGGATCTTCTTGGGTAGAAGTAAAATTATTGGGTCCTGACCACAGGTATGTTACATTCGGTGTGTTGGAGGAGGCATTGAGGATGACAGATGTTGTACTACAAGTCAGTGAATCGGCTGTAACAGTTACGTCGGGTACCGTGGGATCTTGTGTAACCTCCGCAACTGCAGTTGCCGTGCATTGATTGATAATATCCGTGAAGGTCACGGTATAATTCCCCGGATTGGTTACGAAAGGATTTCGAAGGGCTGAGGTGAAGTTTCCCGGACCATTCCAAAAGTAACTTACCTGAGATGTGCTGCCGGCATTCAGTTGTACCGTTGGAAAGGTGCAATTCAACAGTCCCCCTGTTGCCGTTACGGACTGTGGAGGCTGAATATTCTGTAAAACAGTCAGGCTGGGAGTAGAAATACAGCCGTTGGGTGCTACAACTGTGTAAACATAATTTCCAGGGGTTGAAACTATAATCGTAGAATCGGTTGGGTTGGTAATATTAGGACCCGACCACACTCCTGTCGCTCCCGGAGTTTGAATACTCGAGGTTAACGGTATCTGTAGGGTTGTACAGGTCAGGGTTCCGGCGCCCCCCAGTGTTACAACCGGCGATTCGTTGTTAGCGATGACTGCTGCGGTAGCCATCGCTGTGCAGCCATTGACACCGCTTACCGTCAGTTGATATTGTCCGGGAAAAGAAACCGTTGGATTTTGGGTTGTGGCAATAAACTGATTGGGGCCTACCCAATAAAATGTAGCGCCTGCAGACGTAGAAATGCCATTTAAAGCCAATTGTCCGGTGATACAATTGACGGTTCCACCAACAGCATCGGCATCGGGAAGGCTAATATCTTGGACAATATTTACCACTTTATTGGTAATACATCCATTGGGAGCTTTTACGAACACTGTATAGTCTCCGGGAGTATTCACCAAGGCAGACGCCGTATTGGTATTGAAATTATTGGGACCCACCCACCGATAATCGACGCCAGCGGTTTGAGAACTTGCCAACAGCGTAGCATTCAAGTCATCACAATCCAGCATATTGGATATATCGGTAATGACATCTGGGTTTGCAACATCCAACAATACGGTGACAAGCGTCGAGTCGGAGCATCCGTTCGGGCTGATGGCGGTTAAGGTATAAACACCCCCCATTTCAACCACAGGATCTTCCATGCCGGAACCGAAATTATCAGGACCAATCCAGCTGAAGTGAACACCCGGTGTTTGTGAACTACCGTTCAACGTGATCAGGGTGTCTAAACACGTTATAGTGCCCCCAATTCCAGAAACGTCAGGAATTGCCCTATTTTCTTGAACAGTTACCACCGCTTCGCTGGTACAGCCGTTCTCAGCGGTGGCCACAATCGTATAGTTTCCACCTGCAGAAACCAGTGTATTTGCAACGGTATCCATAAAATTACCAGGCCCCGACCAATTCACGCCCACCAACGGTGAAGTCGTATTGATAATGGTTTGAATATTGACGGAAGGGGTTAAGCACGTGATGATATTGTTGGACAACGCCACAATCGCGGGCGGGTTTATATCCAGATCCACCGCTGCTTCAGCCGTATTGGTACAGCCGTTTGAACCTGTTAAGGTGACAACATAAAGGCCACTGGTGTTGACCAAAGGTTGTTGAAGGGCGCTATTAAAAACGCCTGGGCCACTCCATTGGTACGCAACCGCTGTCGGTGCGTAAGCGCCAATGGTAACGGTCGAATTCAAACAATTTAGGATGTTTCCAGTGGTAACGATGTTGTCAGGTATCGAGATATCCTGTCCCACGGAAATATCTAGGGTGTCACGACAACCGTTGCCCAAAGATATTGCAACAAGTTGATAAATTCCCGGTCCAATAATACTTGGATCAGCACCGTTGAAAGAAAAGCCTGCTGGGCCAGTCCATTCAAAGGAACATGCCACATTTGACGTGCATTGAATGGTGAGTGTATCAAGGGTACAGGTCAGTATTCCGGTACTGGAATTGGCAATTGGATACACTTGATCCACTCCAACAGTGGCAGACGCGGTGGAACTACAACCGTTTGTAAGGTTAATGACGGTCAAAAAGTAATTTCCAACAGCACTGACAGAGGGGTTTTGTTCGTTAGAAATAAAATCATCGGGGCCTGTCCATATCCACTCTACAAATGTATTGGGCACGGAAGTCAGCCCGTTCAGTACAATGTTGGGAGCAGCACACGTGAGGGTATCTCCTTGTGCAATTGCTTCGGGAGGTGTAATATCTAATTCAACTGTTGCAGAAGCTTGGGCAGTACATCCGTTTGTAGTATTGATCACGGTCAACACATAAACACCTGCTTCTGTGACCATTGGATCTTCTTCAAGTCCGTAGTAGTTGTTTGGGCCGGACCATGTGAGGAGTACGCCTTGAGAAGTAGAACCACCATTCAGTATTACGGTGTCGGTGTTACAATTAATTGCCCCGCCCTCCGCTGTAGCATTGGGCAAATTGGCATCCGGTAGTACAGATGTCGTTGCCGTTGCGGTGCAACCATTGGGTGCTGTGGCGATCAAAACATAATTACCGACGGTATTAACTTCTACCGTGGCCATATTGGAAGTAAACCCTCCCGGACCTGTCCAAGCCAACGTAGCATCAGTAGTGTTACTGGTTCCCACTATATACGTTGTACTTTGAGTACAAGTAATGGTACCACCGGTAGCGCCCGCATTTGGTATAGCGAAATCGCCTAGAACAAACGTGTTGGAAGTAGCAGTACAAGTATTTGGTCCTGTCACCGTAAGGGTATATGTTCCCGTGTCAGTGACCAATGGATTTTGTAGGAGAGAAGTAAATCCGCCAGGCCCGTTCCATCCGAAGGCAACATCATTGGTACCGGAACTGCCGAATATGGTGATGGTCTGAACACCGCAGGAGACGGTCCCACCGGTAGCCACAGCAATGGGCGGAAGTGTATCACCCATAACAGGGGCAGAAGCGACACTGGTACAACCGTTGGAACCACGGACCACCACCGAATAAATACCGGCAGTGCTGGCATTTGGGTTTTGAGCGGTGGAGAAAAAACCATTGGGCCCCGACCAGACAAATGTATTTCCCGGCGTTCCGGGGCCACCGTTGAGTTGAACAAAAGGCGTGAGGCATCCGATTGTTCCGACGACCGAGGCAGCAGCGCCGGGGGGAGTGTTGTTCAACAATACAGGAGCAATACCCGTGGCAGTGCAATTGTTGACCGTATTGGTAACCGTTACAAAATAGTTGCCGGCTTCTGTAACCGTGGGCGATTGGACATTGGATGAGAAATTGTTGGGTCCAGCCCAATCGTAGGTCACGGTATTTGGATCTGAAATAACCGTTATTTGGCCAAAATTAATGGCACAACTCAGGGTTGCCCCGAATGTTGAGATCTCCGGTTGGGTCGTATTGCCATTTACAACCGCGGTGGAAGTTGCGCTACAGCCCGTAGCACCACTGGTGACGGTGACCAAGTAAGTCCCGGTTACGATAGCCATTGGGTTTGAAATGGAAGCCGTAAAACCACCAGGCCCACTCCAGGCCCAAGCAGGGGAAGTCGCATTGGACATTGCCATCAACTGTACAGAACTGACAGTACAATTCAGGGTGCCTCCTACTGTTGAAATACTGGGTGGAATGGTGTTGGATCCGATCAGTATCGTATCGCCTTTGATACATTGAATTCCACCACCATTCATGGTTGCTGTAAGTATATAAAAACCGGGAGATGTGACTGTCAAGCTATTGGTTACACCCAATATTTGCCCGGATGAATTTTTCCAATTAAAAACAGTGCCTTGTTGAGAGGGCGACGCAGTCAACAGAATAGAGGTAGTATTACAAGTTAGGGTTCCGCCACCATTGATATTCGCAATAGGATCCAATATTTCCACTGAAAAATTAACGACACTGTCACAGCCCTGATACGACTCACACAAGTGCGCAAAACTACCAGCCTCGATATAATCCACGCCGCAAATCGTGACATGATCACCCGCACAAATCGTCTTGAGGGGAATATTCGTGACCAGTGGGGGCTTAATGGTAACTTGTAAACGGACAATACTATCACACCCCAGATAAGATTCTAATATCGTCTGATAAACGCCGCTTGAAGGCGCCTGTTCACCCCATGGAAGTGTGTAAGGGGTATCTTCATTGCATACGGCCACGGGTTGTAAAATTGTTGGCGGAATAGGGGCCACCATGATAACTTTACAAATGGATGGCCCATTTGAATAACAGGAATTAGTAGCCTTCACACAGATCTGACCGCCACTAGATCCAAACGTTATTTGAACTGAATTGCCACCATCGCCCGCCAATACTTGCTGGGGTGAAGGAAGACCATTGATCAGCCAGCCGCTGGGTACCGTCCAAGTATACGCCCCTGCGTTGGCAACAGGGGGTACAGAATACGTCACAACAGCACCCGGGCAAACAGCACCCGGGCCCTGAATAGGTCCAATATTACTGCCCAAAGGAGGTGCAATCACCGCAATGGGAGGGTCAACTGTAATGCTAAAAGTACATTGGTCTCCACCAAAACCATCTACCAAAAGAAAGTAATTGGTTCCCGGCACCAGCGGAACATCGCTCAACAGCACCGGAATGGAACCGCCTCCGCCTTGGCCCCCATTGCAATCAATGGGCACGCCATTGCAATCGTCATAAAGTGCCATTTGAATCCCATCGCCATTGGTACAATTCAGGGGGGTAGCCGTGAATGTGGCTGAACTAGCCCCGGCTATAAAACCCAACCATTGATCGTTTTCAATAGAACCACAAAACCCGTTGGCAGGACCGGAGGTATAACCGGTGGTGCTGCTTACCAAACCATTGAAATTACAGTAAATACAGGCATCTGAACAATCATCTGCAGGCGCCTGACCAGGCATACAAGGGAGTGGCAATTGGGCTTCAGCAGAGAAAAATGCGAAACACAAAAGGAGCCGAAGGAAAAATCTATACATATTATCAAAAAATTACATCAAAAAATAATTGATTATTAATTTTTTGGCATATTTGGGACAGGGTAAGCGGATGAAGGTTACAAATGAAACATATGTTTCATTACCCTACAATGGTACATACAATAGGTCACCTGATAAGGGTGATATCTCCTTTGAACAGCAGTATCTGACCATCCAAAAACCTGACTTTTGCTTGGTAAACAAAAACGCCAGGATTCAGCATTTCACCTTTATACGAGCCATCCCAACCATGGGCCGGATCATTTGGAAAAAAGTTTTTCTGCTCAAATATCTGTGTTCCCCATCGGTCAAAAATCAGAAAAGACTCTACTTCCACGACGCCTTTGCCTCCAAAAATATACAAAATAGGGTCTTGACCAGTCTCAGGATTGAAAACATTGGGAACATAAATATTGCGAGGCTTTTCCAAGCGTATCAACACTTCATCGTAAGCCTTACAGCCATTGGAATCTATCACGGTTACTTTTACGCGCCAAGACTCCAACGGAAACAAATGTTGCTCGTCTGCTTTCCTGACAGAGGAGGTGTCCAACAACGGCTGCCAGAGAATGGTATCCAATGCATCCAAAGGCAAACTGGTTTCTACCTTAATATGCACCGAATCGCTCAAGGTGACGTCTATATCGGCGCCCAGTTCGGCGGTTACTGCTGCGGGTTGCACAATATTGAGCAATGAAGTGGTGGACTCACAGCCATTGGGATTCATCAAAGTAATGGTGTAGCTCCCGGCACTCAAGTCTGAAAAATACGGATTGGACTGAAAAGGCCCTCCATTTAAAGAATACTGAACCATGGGGTGTGCAGCAGTTGTAGAATCAACGGCAATTAACCCATTTTTTTCACCAAAACACCGAATTCCTTTAATATTGATCTTTTCGGCAATGGGGACTAGATTGTCAACGAATATGGTTACATTATCTTCGTCTTTACAGCCGGCAGGTGTGATTGCCAACAAGGTATATACCCCAGCTTCCAGTACTTCCAGTTGTTTTGAAGTACCAATTTCAGTACTGTCAATAGACCATTGATAGAGGATGCCGTCTGTGGTGCCTGTTCCTCCTAGTAGCGCGCTGGTTACATCACAGTCTATAGTCTGGTTTTCACCTGCATCTGCTGTTGGAGTGGGCCACAAGTTGATGGTTACGGTTTCTTCATCGTCAGGGCAGGGTGGTGGCGCGGTGAGTAGGTAGCGAAACGTGTAAGTACCTGCTTGTTGTCCGGTTGTTTGAAAGGATCCAATGAAATCATTGAATGCACCGGGTAAAGAAAGCACCGGAGATGTTTCGATCCATTTTCCGCCCAATTGCTCGCCCGTAATCAAATTGGCCAAGACAATGGGTATGTTAGAGTCTGTGCAAAGGGAAACGGGTTCATTCGCCTTCCCGGCATTCACGGGCTGGTGCACCAACAAGGTAATCTCATCTTGCAGAGACGCACTACAAACCGGCGTCGAACCATCACTAACAGAAATTAGGCGATAGGTAGTTGTATCTCCAAGGGTGATATTCAGGGTTACTACCTGAGGGCCTGAAAGTATAATGTTGCTTTGAGTGGTTCCGTTTGAGTACACCACATTCAATGGATACGTACCTATTCCAGTAAATGATAGTGCGGCACTTTGCCCGGCACATATCGAAGCGTCACCGGTAAGGGTGGCGCTGGGTTGTGGTTTCCACTGAACAGGAACCCCCGAGGCAATACTCAGACATGGGTCGTTTAAGTCAACCATGCCACCAACATTGTTGCCGATTATTGCGGAAATATAATACGTGACCCCTGCTTGAAGTGATCCACCAAAATTGAAGGTGGGCTGACTATTGGTGGCGTACACCGTTCCAAGGGTTGGACCCGCACTGCTGTGTAAGATGTATCTTACGACATCGTCTGCATCGGTATTCCCATCGTTGTTCCAGATGCCTGTCGCGGGGGTATTCAGGCAGAAAGATTGTGGCGCTGTTTGCATAGTACCTGCATCGGTGCTGCATGCACAGTTTTCGGAACCCGAAACTCCGCCGGCGGCACATTCGTTGGCATCTATCAGCGTAAAATTATAAGCACTGTTGTTGGCTACTTGGACAGATGTAAATACAGCTCCGGAAAAGGTGCCAGCAAGGCCCAAGACGGTGTAGGGTGGGGTACCCCCTGTTGCGTTAAATGAAATAGTATATTGAGTATTGGTTCCGTTACAGGTCTCCACCAATCCCGTCAAATCAGGTGTTTCGTTAAAGTTTGTTACTACAGCATCACTTCCTGAGCACAGACCATTGGTCTCGGTCCATTGAAAAACATAACTGCCGTTGAGGGTTACGGTTACGGCACTATTGGCGCTGCTCGGCGCTGCAAAACTAGCATTTCCAGGGCCTGAAACCAACGACCAAACGCCGTTAAACCCACTGTTTTGGGCTTGAAGGACGGTGGTTTTTCCACATACAGCGCCGTCAACGCCTGCATTGGGTACTGGATTTTGAAGCCAAACGACGGGCTGCCCCGAAGCTACAGAAAAACAAGGGTCGGAAGGATCCGGGTTACTGCCCAGTGGGTTACCTGCTACAATAGACACATAATAGGTGTCACCGAGGTTCATACCCGCTTGAAGAGAGAAAACACCTGTGTTGTTTTGTGCATATACTTGTCCCAAAGCAGGTCCGGCACCGTTGTGGAGCACGTATGAGGTAATATCATTGGCATCCAATGTTTGGTTGGTATTGGCCACAACGGTAATGGTCGTTCCTTCACATGCTTTTAAGGTCGGTAGCGGCATCGTACCCGCATTGGTGGTACAATTACAACTGAAAGCGCCCACGATCGCTGGCATGCTGCAACCGTTTTCATCTGTTATATTGAACGTGTAGCTTTGACCATTGGCCAACAGACTCGACGTGAAAGAGTTTCCAACAATCGGGTTCGTATTAACATTATATGGTGATGTGCCTCCGGAAACAGTCAAGTTGACGGTGTAATTTTCATTGCTTGCGTCACAGGTTCGAACAAGATCATCCAATATGGGCGAAGGATTGAATTGAAGGTTTACCAAATCATTGCCGATGCAGCCATTCTGCGTGATTGTCCACGTTAAGGAATACGCACCAGGCATTGTACTGGTAACAGTACTCAACGGATTACCCGGCTCGTTGATGGAAATATTGGCATCATCACCGCCTGATACAGACCATTGACCCAAACTGTTGGGCAGGTTGTTGCCATCAAGCATCAGGTTGTTGGAACATGTTTGCAGGTCTATACCAGCAGCCGAGACAGGGTTTTGGAAAAAAACAATGGGTTGTCCCGCCGATACGGACAGACAAAAATCGGCGGTGTCCGGAATGCCGTTCAGCTCGTTTCCAACCACATAAGAAACAAAATAGGTAGTCCCATAAACCATGCTATTTTGAAAAGAAAAAACACCCGTATTGTTTATTGAGATGACGTCTCCGAGTATGTTGCCGGCATTGGTGTGTAAGAAATAGCCACCGATGTCGTTGCCATCTAAGTTCCCACCCCCCAGATAATTGGTTGAAATACTCCCGCCTTCACAAGTAGACAGCAATCCAACATCCATAATACCGGATTGGCTGGCGCAATTGCAACTGTAGGTTCCCGAAATGGGTGGTGATGTACAGCCGACAGTGTCTGTCACAAGATAGGTGTAATTGCCGCTGTTGGGAATAGGGTTGGAAACAAAATCAATTCCGTTTTGTGAACCTGAAGGGTTTCCCGTAACAGTATAGCCCGGAGAACCTCCTGTTATTTGAAAAGATACGTTGTAGTTTTCATTGGCAGCATCACAGGTTGGGAGGAGAGATATTGCGCTAGGGGCACTGTTGTATTGAACAAGTACGCTATCCGCGTCAACACAACCGTTGTTGTTTAAGGTCCAGAGCAGCACGTATGTTCCAAAAATAGAACTATTGGCTGTTGAGTTGGGATTTTGTAAACCCGAAAGGTTTAGATTTCCTCCATTGGGGATACTGATAATACTCCAGGAACCCAGTCCTGATCCCGGGCTGGCCTTTAAAATTACATTGAGGCCACAGGTATCTATATCAACGCCGGCATTGGCAATCGGATTTTCATGGAATATCACCGGCTGACCTTGTGCCACGGAAAGACATGGGTCAGAAAGTTCAGGAATACCCGCTAGGTTGTTACCGACAACAAACGAGATATAATACGGTGTTTCGTAAGACAGGCCACTCGAAAATCCAAATATCCCGGTATTGTTTTGTGCCAAAATGGCGCCCAAAGAAGTACCTGAATTGTTGTGTAAAATATAAGATGCTACATCATTACCATCCAGATTTTCACCACCCAAATGCAACGCTGTTACCGTCTGATCTTCGCAAGCTGAAAGCGGAGTGAGGCTCATCGTGCCGGCATTGGTAGAACAGGAACAATTGTAACTCCCCGTAATGTTGGATGAAACACACAGCAATGTGTCTGTAATAACAAAATTATACCCCAAGCCACTCACAATGTTGTTGGAGGTAAACACGCCATTGGAAATGGTACCGCCCGATATCATATAAGGCGGTGTGCCGCCCGAAAGTGGAAAAGAAACAGTGTACACTTGGTTTGTAGAATCACAATTGACGGTGATCTGCCCCGCCATGGGAATACTAAGGCTTACATTGATGCAGTTATCGGAACTATTACCGCAAATATTTGCGGCATTGACGCACACAATCCCAGACGTCGCGTTGTTATTCCAAGTAACCTGTACTTGGTTGGACCCTTGTCCGGAAGTAATCGTACCGTTGGTTATTTGCCACTGGTAGGTTGTAGCGCCGGGTATAGCAGAGACGGTATAGTCAACGGTTTGTCCGGGACAGGCAATTTGAGGTCCTGACAAAGTAGGAGAAGCAGGAATGGCCGTTACCGTAACAGGAAGGCATACATCCGGACTAACACCACAGGTGCCGGTTGCGTTTACGCAAATAGTATCAGTAGAACCCGCCCAATTGACCACAACAGCAGTTGTACCTTGTCCTGAAACAATACTGCCACTGCCGGAGACGCTCCAGGTGTAGGCACTGACACCGGCAATGGGAGGTATCGAATAGTTTTCTGTGGTACCTGCGCACACACTGACAGCTCCCATGGGTAGCATGGGGGTGATGGAGGGTGAAACTGCAACCGCTAAGCAAGTGGGGGTACTGGTACCGCACAGATTATTGGCAGCAGCACAGATATTTCCGCCGGTAGCGCTGTTCCAGGTAACATTGATCGACTGTGTATTTTGGCCTGAATTAATGACCACACCGGGAGGAACGGTCCAAATATAATTCGTTGCATCGGCCACGCTCGTCGTGGTGTAGGTTCCGGATTGTCCCTGACAAATGGTGGTGCTTCCGGCGATGGACGCAGGTGCGTCGGGAGGGTCCTGGCTGGCCATCAAAGTAACCATAGCAGAGTCACAGCAGGATGCGCCTCCCCCCGTTTTACATACACGCAGTTGATAATCCCCGGGTTCGTTTACCAATATATTGATGGAGTTGGTACCACTGACGATATTACCGCCATTGCTGGCTGTCCATAAATAACTTACCCCTTGTCCAATACTGGATCCGATACCCAGCAATTGAAGCGAAGGCTGATTGCAGGTCAATTCTCCAGGGGGCGTCACATTTGCCACCACCGTCAGGGTTTGTAGATTTAAGTTTACAATGCTGTCACAACCTTCACTGTTGGTGAAAATCTCCTGATAACTACCGGATTCACAGTTTCCTTCAAAGCCGGGTATGGAAGAGCATTCCCCCATACAAATGGTTTCGATGATATTTTTGATTGTTGGTTGTAACACCGTCAGGTATAGGGTTGCCGTGTATGGGCAGCCCTGGGCGGAAAGCAAATTTCTTGGATAGGTACCGGACTGACAATAGGTCTGGTTGTAGAAAAAGTAACACATGGGTGCACAGACGGTAGCATACTCCTCTTCATTTGGCGGACTGGCGTTGATGACAACATTCACACAGTTGCCCGAAAGATCGCCGCACATAGGAGGGGTGTTGGATCCCAGTAAATTGTTCAACTGCACCATCGTCAAGGATCCATCGGGTTGGGGAATCAGGCTTTGTTGTGAGGTGAGGTATGAAAATCCACAAACGGTATAGGTACCCGGGTCGTAGGCCGTCAAATCTGGACCATCTTCGTAGGCCAATAGAATACCCCCCGCACCCGATACCGCATAGGTGTACGAATAATCAGAAACAGGCGGCGCAAAAAATGGCGCTGTGTACGTAGGAGGCAGATCCAAGTTTAGGTTGGGAGAGCCATAACAAGCCGCCACATCGCCTTGTGTCAAATTTCCGCCATCAGCAGCACATGAAAAACAACTGATTCCGGAAGGATCACAAAAAATAATTTCGTAGTTGTAAAAATTGCCCACGTCAACCGCCTGACCATCGGTTACCGTTAGTGTCCAAGTGCCATTGACCGGACCCGAATTGAAATTCTCCAAACAACCATTGCTGGGATAATATGCACCCGTATAATTGCCAAACAAACCCCAAGGCTGGTTGTTGTTCCACTGATTTGCAAATCCAGGGTCTGGATTGGCCGCGTCTCCACAGGGCACAAAGGACACATCCCAAGTCGTAAAATCTGTTGAACCAAAAAGTCCGATCGGGCCTACGAGTGTCACAGATTGTCCAGATGGAGAGGTCAACACAATACTTAAATCGCCCAAATACTCGTGGTCAAAGTTGATGTTTACGCCACAAACGCCTTGTCCGTTTTGTCCCAGTGTATTGTTGGTTGAACCCATGACATTGATTAAAAAATCACCCACGAAATTGTCGGGCATAAACTGCGGGCAGTTCGTACAAACACAGTCACCTTGCGCACGCAGGTCTTGTTGAGCGACAAAAAACATGCAGCAAAATAGTATTGTACACGTGAAATAAGTCTTCAACGAAGCAGTAGAAAATTTTGTCATTTGTTTATTGTTTGGACAAACAGGCTGATTTATTTGAAATTATTCTGAAAAAGCATAAAAAATTCGAGCTTTTCAATCAATCATTTGGTAAGGGAAAATTTCAATTCAAGCCATAAGGTATAGACTGGGCGAAACTTTTTTTCAAAAAAGTACGCAAGACCAAAAACTACTAAAAAGCCTTTTGATTTTGAGACGATTTTACCCTCCAAAGCCCCTCCAACCGTGGATCAACAGCAAAAAATGGTAAGATGAAAGTGAGGGGCTATTCGCTGCTTTTTTAATCCAATTTACTGCAAATGATCGAAGCAACAATTCTAAAAAAAACGGTTGTTCCGCCATTGAAAATGATACAGTAGCAGAATATTGTACGTTTTCTTCAGACAAGGTCCGAGAAAAAATCAAAAAAAATGGGAATTGAGAGACGCTAAAACCGAACGCAACAGCAATTCCTGTTAATTTTGCGCCACAGAAGCGGTTGAACAGACGTTTTTAACAATCAATTTTCATTTAAAAAACATCTTCCTGTGCAAGATTTTATATCCGAATTGACTTGGCGAGGCCTGATACATGATATGACGCCCGGTATTGAAGAACACTTGAAGACGGGCACCGTACGGGCTTATATAGGTTTTGACCCGACCGCCCCTTCCATGACCATTGGAAATTATGTACAAATCATGTTGCTCCATTTTTTACAACGGGCTGGCCATCAGCCGGTGGTGCTGTTGGGCGGGGCAACGGGTCGAATAGGAGATCCGAGTGGAAAAGATAAGGAACGTGAATTGAAATCATACGATGAACTGGATCTGAATACGGCCCATTTCGAAGCGCAGGCCAGGCGTTTATTAGACTTTGATCCGGCGAGAAAAAATCATGCCATTGTGATCAACAACTATAGCTTTTATGCCAACATGAATGTGTTGGATTTCTTGCGTGACGTTGGCAAGTACCTCACGGTCAATTATATGCTTTCAAAAGAAAGCGTCAAACGCAGAATAGAAAGTGAATCAGGCATCTCCTTTACAGAGTTCAGTTATCAGTTGCTACAAGGCTATGATTTTGTGCTGCTCAACCGACTTC
>JBIPOY010000290.1:0-4566 GCA_044378705.1 Saprospiraceae bacterium | reverse complement strand
ATTCCTTGCGTGCATTTACCGCCAAAGACCGCAAAGCCATTAAACTCGCCGCTGAAAACTATCCCATTACCCAATATTATGAAACAGAGGATTTACTTACGTCTCTGGGTATTGGCGAGGCGATGGTCAGTGTGCTGAATGAAAAAGGGATCCCTACCCCACTGGTACACGCACTCATGCGTGCGCCGGAGAGCCGAATGGATATTTTAACACCTGTAGAAATTGATACCATCATCGGAAACTCTGCCCTTGCTAGAAAATACAATCAAGTGGTTGATAGAGATAGTGCTTATGAGATACTCCGCGATAAAATCGCCGCTGCTCATTCCGCACAACCTTCAGAAACAACCACCGAAAAAAAGGCTGAAAAAGAAGAACCCAGCGTGTTTGAAACGATCGCCAAAGATCCCCTGGCGCGTCAAATTGGACGTACGGTGGCCCGTGAACTCACCAGGGGATTGTTGGGCGTATTGGGTTTGGGTGGCAGCAGAACTACTACCCGAAAGAAAACCGGGTGGTTTTAAGGTTATTGTCCTTTGATAAACGAACGAATACCCACCCCTTGTATTTGCACCCAGTACAATCCGGGCGTTAGATCTAGTAGTGACATCTGCACAACGTTGTTTTGAAGTCCATCTATTTCAACAAGTTTTTGCCCGACGTTGTTCAGAATACGAACCATTCCAAGGGGGGCGGCACTTTCAATTTGGATGAAATCTCCGGCAGGATTGGGCGAAAGCCTGACACCCACCGGGTGTTGGCTTGAAAATACCGCAGACGTCAGTGAATTCGACGCATTAAACGTTGTGGGCATGTACTGAAAAGCACCGGTTCCATTGGGATACCGACCAAACGAAAGATCCGCAATTTGTTGTCCAAAGCTCAAACTGTCAAATACCACACCACTAGAATCAGACAGCATCAGAAATTCTCCACCGCTTGATAGTTTAAAACTAGCGTGATTGATTCCTTGACCACCATCCTCATCGAGCCAAACAATCAGGTAGGCATTGGGTAACACCACCGATCCGAGGGGAAAAACAAATTTGCCCGGGTTAATTGGGTTGTCGGTAAGCCGGAGTCCTGCCAAGTCTAATGCCTCGCTGCTGCGGTTGTAAATCTCAAGCCAATCTTCTTTTTGACCAAATTCATCCGTGGAGCCGGCTTGATTGTTGGCTAAAAACTCATTGATCACCACCTGCCCCAGGATGGGCGTTGGCAGTACTGTGTTCAGGTGGTAAAACTCATATTCGGCACGTTCGGGTGAAAAACGGCCGGATGAACTATTCTCTGCGTAAATAAAGTATTGATTTTCAATGGCATCTGCGACAATAGATGCTCCAAAAACACCATCTCCTGCACTACCATCTTGGTGGGCGCCATCGTCCCACATAGGAGTCTTTTGGAAAACAGTCCAGGATTTATCCCGATATCCAAGCGTAACCGTTGTAGCATTTGCCACTGAAGCCGTGATCCAAACCAACTGCCCGGGAATCGGTGTACCGGTTGATGGCGCAACATTGGTGATGGAGGGCGCAATGGGTGAGAGTGCAGAAGTGCCGTTTAGGTAAGTATTTCGGGCGTTCATCAGCTGTGTGATCCCCGTTACATTGCCCCCCAAACCGCCACCGCCTGTTGATTGATTGTCAATATTGTTCGAAAAATTCTGGTAGGTAAAAAACTTTTTTGTATCCTCCAAAACAGCCTGGTCAATCACCGCCTGCATTTCCAGCGCGCGTGTTCGGTAGGCCGTATTGGCAAAGTTTTCGGCTAAAATAGTGCGAATATGCGCCAGATACTGGCGTTTATACACTGGATTGGCGAGTAATTTCTGAATGAGGGGACGGCTTGCGTTGGTGGATTGTACGAGTGGATCCAATTGTTGCATTTGGACGATGCTCAACTGACCGCCGCCGCCCGGACCGCCACCGCTGGTCAGCATTGTAAATCCACCAAAACTCATGTTTAAATCCCAAACAATGGGAATGAACCGTCCGTTTTTATCTTGGTAGAGGTAATAATTTTGGGCAAAAGACCCCGTATAAGAGTCTAGGTTAACCAACACATCGTTGAATGCAAGCATCCAAAGTGCGCGATCAACGTCAAGGATGGTTTCGATTTGATCCGGGCTGTTTTTTAGCGTAGCCATCAGGTTCAGCAACTGAGCCCATCCATAACCACTTTTTAATTCATATTTTGAATAATAAGCCGTACTGTCGGCACTACTGTACACGAGATCCGGATTACCGCTGTTGGAACCCGGTCCGGCTCCGCCAACAGGGTTGCACTTAAACAGTGGATTATCACCGTCGGTAAAGAGATGGGCTTTCATGAGTTTTTTATTGATGGATTCTTGGTTGGAATATACACCCCAATAGACACCATTTATCCACATTTTCACAAAATTTGCGCGTGGAGCAACCATATACTTGGAGAGAATTTCATAGGAAAGTGCCTCCCGAACGAACGTTGGATCAGCTGCACCATTGCCAAGTTTCACATCCGAATAGCCCAAATAGTCGGCATTTTTATGGATATAGTTCAACTCGATGTGCATGGGGTTTTTCAGGTTATTGGCGTTGTAGGTAGAATTTCCTTTGTATTTCACCCCAACACTGTCAAATAAAACACCATTGATTTCCGCAGACGTTGCCACGAGATACGCTTCCTCATCGGTGGCTTTCAATTGATCGAGTAAGGCATCCCAGTTGGATTGCGCGAAAGTCAGTTTTATTTCCTGAATGGTCGAGATGTCATAAAAATCCTGCGCATACGCTGCACCACGGACGCTAAAAATCAGGATGAGCAAGTAGATGATTTTTCTTTTCATGTTGTTGTTTGTGTCGTAAAGTCAGATGATTCGCGGCAACTTGATACAATCTACGCGGCACCCGGGTGGATAAAACTGCGATAAAGGTAGAAGTTGGCACGCAAAACATGGTTAAAAACGGATACGCCGGCAAATGGGTTGCGTTATTGCAATAAATTCCCGTCTATAGTTCCAAAAACGGTCTTTTTCACTTCTTTTACAGGCATCAGAAAATAGTGGGACAACATTCATCGGTAACATTCCCCGTTTTGTATATCTGTGGCTATCTTTGCACTCAAATTTTGAGTAAAACACTTCCATTGATATGCTAAAAGACATGGGCAAAGTAATCACGATTGCCAATCAAAAAGGTGGTGTCGGCAAGACAACCACCGCGATCAATCTCGCCGCCTCACTGGCTATTTTGGAGAAAAAAGTGTTGTTAATTGATGCAGATCCACAGGCGAATGCCTCTTCCGGTGTAGGCCATCTGGAAAATACCGAACTCATGAGTTTGTACGACTGCTTGGTGCATGGAGCCGACCCCAGACAAGGCATTATTCAGACAGAAACCCCCAATTTATGGCTGCTTCCATCCAATATTGACCTAGTAGGGGCGGAGTTAGAACTGGTTAACATGCCCAACCGTGAGTATGTTTTGCGGGGTGTTGTGGGTGAATTGCGCAATGATTACGATTATATTTTTATTGACTGCCTGCCCTCGTTGGGGCTTATCACCGTGAATGCGCTTGTGGCTGCTGACACCGTATTGATTCCGGTTCAATGTGAGATGTTTTCTTTTGAAGGTTTGGCAAAATTAAAAAACACCATTGACCTGATCAGAAAGGGCTTTAACCCCAACCTACAGGTAGAAGGCCTGTTGATTTCTATGTACGACAGCCGATTGCGTTTGGCCAATGCCATCGTTGAGGAAGTGCGCAGCAGCGCGACCGATTACGTTTTTGAAACGATCATCCACCGCAACAGTCGTGTCGCAGAGGCCCCTATGTCTCACACCCCCGTTGCCCTTTATGATGTTACCAGCAAAGGTGCTACCAACTTCTTCAATCTTGCAGAAGAATTTTTACGAAAAAACCCCAATTGATTCTTGATGTGTTTTTTGTGTTTTATTTGGTTGGAATGACTCTATTCCCGTCATTTCAAGTAAACCCTTGAGCCGTCTCAAATAAACCAATAAGCCCTTCAAACCTTAAACATCACAATTCAATATGGCAAAAACAAAATTTGATACGGGAGGTATAAAAGCGCTGCTCGGGAATCCGCGGCAATTGGAAAAAGCAGTTCAAGAGAATCCACAAGAGTTGGTGCGCGAATTGGCGACGATGGTTGCCATGATTCCAATTGAGCAGATAAAATCAAACAGTGGGCAACCCCGGAAAGCATTCGCCGGAGATGCACTGGAGGAGTTGGCTTCCAGCATCAGGGCCCATGGTATCATTCAGCCGATCACGGTGCGTCGTCTTCACGACAAAGAGTACCAAATTATTTCCGGCGAGCGCCGTTTTAGGGCCAGTCAACTTGCCGGTTTGGCAGAAATGCCTGCTTATATCCGCCTCGCCAACGACCAAGAGTTGTTGGAAATGGCCCTGATTGAAAATATACAACGGGAAGATCTCAACGCTTGGGAAATTGCTGTTTCATACGGGCGCCTGGCAGAAGAGTTCAAACTCACCCATGAAAACCTTTCCGACCGCGTCGGCAAACAACGAAGTACGATTTCCAATTATCTGCGGCTC
>JBIPOY010000041.1:0-13382 GCA_044378705.1 Saprospiraceae bacterium | reverse complement strand
TGGCCATACATTCCGTGAGCGGAAAGTCCTCATGGAAAATTAATTCGGAGGCCAACATCACGAGTTTTTTTGCTGATCCGCTCGAAAAAAGAATCTATGTGACAGATTCCAATGAATATCTGTACTGCTTTGAAGTACCCTAAAGGGTTTATGTGGTGCCCCTGCGTTTCTTATGAACCGACAAACAAACCATAAAAACCAATCCATTAGGCAAGTCTGACCTGTTCCGGCGCCCTCAAAAAACGTTGCAAAAAGCGCACCAAGGTGATAGTGTAAACCCTTTGCCGTACATTGGCCGAAGAAAACATCCTTCGTTGATATGAAACTCAGTAAAGCACTTTGGTTTGCCTTGTTCAGTACCGCCGCTGTGGCCGGCCTTCATCTGCTCCCTTCGATGGTCGGCATATCGCTTGACCCAGTTGTGCTCACCGGGGCTCGGTGGTGGGCCGTCGGGGCCTTGTGTATCTATGGCTGGCAGAACCGTTCCCTCAATACCTGGATATTGTTGAGTATGGTAATTGGATTTGAGGTTGGCCTCGACTTGGGGAAATCTGCCAAGGACTTGGACGTTCTGAGTTCTATTTTCATTCGGATGATCAAAACGGTTGTTGGCCCTCTTCTGTTTTCCACGCTTGTCATCGCCATTGCCGGACAGGAAAACGCCAAACAAATGGGGCGAATTGCCATCAAAGCGTTTGCCTATTTTTTAGCCGCCACGTCCATTGCGCTCATGGTCGGTCTTGTAGCGATCAACTATTCGAAAGCGGGTATGGGCATACAACCCGAACCAAGCGCAACGGTGCAAGTGCCTGCCGACAGTATGGTAGCGAGCATCAATACAAGAAAAAACGAAGTGGAATTTCGGTTCAACGACAAGGTGGTAGCCTTGAAACCTCCTTCCAACAAACTCGACTGGAAGCAGACCTTGCTGCATACCTTCCCTGAAAACGCCGCAAAAATGATGTACGAAAACGCCATTCTCCAAATCGTGGTGTTCAGTTTGTTCTTTGGTCTGGGACTTCGGCAGGTAGAAAGTCGGCAGCGAAAATTCATGGTTGAGTGGTGCGAATCGCTCTCCGAGGTGATGTTTAAATTTGTCGGGCTGATCATGTATTTCGCACCTTTTGCAGTGGGAGGGGCCTTGGCATCTACCATTGGCGACAAAGGGCTTGGGGTGATGCTCAACTTGGCAAAGTTGCTGGGAACCCTCTATGTTGCACTCTTTGTTTTCATCTTGATCGTCTTTGTTCCGGTGATGTTTTTTTTCAGGATACCCATCAGAAAATTTTTCAATGCCGTGTACGAACCGGCCTCACTGGCTTTTGCCACCGCCAGTTCTGAAGCAGCTTTGCCGCAGGCCATGAAAGCCATGGAAAAATTCGGGGTTCCCCGTAAGATTGTTTCTTTTGTCATCCCGACCGGATACAGTTTCAACCTGGATGGTTCTACGCTATACCTCGCTTTAGCATCTATTTTTTGTGCGCAGGCAGCAGGATTGATGGACCAGTTTACTTGGGACAAGCAACTGATCATGATGGCCACGTTATTACTTACCTCGAAAGGTGTTGCGGCGGTGCCCAGGGCTTCCCTCGTAATTCTGACGGCTACTGTTGGGCAATTTGGTATTCCTGAATGGCCCATCGCGGTCATTTTGGGCGTTGATGCCCTGATGGACATGGGCCGCACCTGTGTCAACCTGGTTGGGAACTGCCTCGCTTCGGCGGTGGTGGCACGTTGGGAAGGCGAATTTGACGATACTGCAGCCAACGAAGTTACACAATAATATTGGGTAAAATGGCCATTACCATCGAATAAACAGACTTTTCTCTCATTTTCTGCATAGGTTAACAGTTGATTGTGTTGTAATGTGGGTTTGGTCGCAATGATTTTCGTACCTTTACAGCCGTTATGCTCAGCCTATCCAATATTTACATCCAATACGGCAACCGTATTCTCCTCGACAGTGTTAATTTTATCCTCAAGCCCGGTGAACGTGTGGGCCTTGTAGGGCGCAATGGCGCCGGAAAATCAACCCTGCTCAAAATCATCGCCAAGGAAATGACGCCCCAAGAAGGCGAAGTCGTGGTTCCAAGTCACTTTACACTCGGATATCTCCACCAAGACATGTTGATGCCCAAAGGCAAAACAGTCATTGATGAAACCATGAGTGCCTTTGCCGAAATAATCGCACTGGAACAGGAACTCATCCACATTGGCGAAGAACTCGCAGCCCGCGACGATTACGAATCAGAAGGCTACAACAAACTCATCGAACAGATGGGAGATGTGACCGAACACCTGCACCACCTCGGTGGCGCTACCAGTCAGGTGGATGCCGAAAAGGTGCTGGGTGGTTTGGGGTTTGCCGCCTCCGATATGGGGCGTATGACCGACGAATTCAGTGGTGGCTGGCAAATGCGCATAGAATTGGCCAAAATGCTACTTCGCCGTCCGGACTTGCTCCTGCTCGATGAGCCGACCAACCACCTTGACATTGAAAGTATTCTCTGGTTGGAAGACTGGCTTTTCAATTATCCCGGCATGGTCATCGTGATCAGTCACGACCGTCGCTTCCTCGACAACGTAACCAATCGCACGGCAGAAATTGTCCTCGGAAAAATATACGACTACAAGGCTTCCTATACCCGATACGTAGAACTCAGTACCGAACGCCGCGAACAAATGTCTGCGGCTTACGAAAACCAACAGCGCGTCATCACTGAAAAAGAACGCACCATCTCGCGTTTTATGGCGAAAGCATCCAAAACCAAAATGGCCCAGTCTATGCAAAAGCAACTGGACAAAATGGATAGGATTGAAATTGACGACACCGATACGTCCATCATGCGTATTCGATTCCCCGATGCCCCCCGATCCGGTGAAGTGGTGGCAAAAGCGGAACACCTGAGTAAAAAATACGGCCAGTTGAAAGTATTGGACAACGTTGATTTTCAAATTTTGCGCGGAGAACGGGTCGCTTTTGTCGGCCAAAATGGACAAGGTAAAACGACCCTGGCAAAAATCCTGACCGGCGCCGAAACAGCCTCTTCCGGAAAAGCAACCCTCGGCCACAATGTCAGTATCGGCTACTACGCCCAAAATCAAGCGGAAAACCTCGACCCAAAACTTACCCTGCTACAAACCATGGAGCAGAACTCGCCAGAGGAAATGCGCACCAAACTCAGGAGTATCCTCGGCGCTTTCTTGTTCAGCGGTGAAGATGTTGATAAAAAAGTAGTCGCACTCTCCGGCGGCGAACGAGCACGCTTGGCCCTGGCCTGTATGCTCCTCCGCCCGTTCAACCTCCTGCTACTCGATGAGCCCACCAACCACTTGGACATGCTTTCCAAAGATGTGTTGAAACAGGCACTCGCCGAATACAATGGCACCCTCTTGGTGGTAAGCCACGACCGGGAATTCCTGTCCGATCTAACGTCCCGTACCATCGAATTCCGGGATGGGCACCTCTACGAGCACCTCGGAGATGTTAATTATTTCCTAGAAAAACGTAGGCTCGACAACATGCGTGATGTCGAAAAAAGAACCAAAACTGCCGGGGGACAAAAATCTAGCGACAACGGAGTCCCTGTTCTCGGATCAGAAGAAAAAAAACAACTGGAACGCGTTGTCCAAAAAGCCGAAAAACGAATCGCCGAACTGGAGTCAGAAGTGAAACAATACGAACACAAAATGGCCGACCCGGAATTTTACAACCGCCCCGATTCTAACGACCAGTTGAAAAAATACACCACCTTGAAAAATACACTGGCCACCGAATATGCCGACTGGGAAAAAGCCGTTGAAAGACTGGCCTAAGACCCCAACAGAATACCGGCTCAAACTTTTCTGTCGGTATTTTCAATTATTGCCAATACTACATGTATCTTTGCAGCGTGCCGGGCGACCAGCTCCTGCAAAACCTCCCCAGGGCAGAAATGCAGCAAGGATATGTGGTCGTAGCGGTGTGCTCGGCACTTTTTAAAATCAATACCAAAATGTGCCAATGTGCTAATCCTGCACATTGGCACATTTTCTTAAATACCATCTCTCATTCAATAACCATCCTTTTTCCATGCAATTTTTCATAGATACTGCCAACCTTGACGATATTAGAGAAGCCGCCGAACTTGGTATTCTCGACGGCGTCACCACCAATCCATCGCTCATGGCCAAGGAGGGCATCTCCGGAGAAAACGCCATTCTACAACACTACCGCGATATCTGTGAAATACTAGGCCCCGGAAAAGACGTAAGCGCCGAAGTGATCAGCACCGATTACGCAGGTATGATCTCCGAAGGAAAAAAACTCGCAGACCTTCACCCCAATATTGTGGTGAAAGTACCCATGATCCGCGATGGCATAAAAGCCATTGCTCACTTCTCGGAAGCCGACATTAGAACCAACTGCACGCTCGTTTTTTCTGCCGGACAAGCCATCCTGGCTGCCAAAGCCGGCGCAACCTACCTCTCCCCTTTTGTCGGCCGCGTGGACGATATCACTTGGGATGGTATTGCACTGATCAAGGAAATTTTTGAGATTTACACCGGACAAGGCTACGAAACCGCCATCCTAGCTGCCAGTATTCGCACCCCTCTGCACATTGTACAAGCCGCAAAAGCCGGCGCCGATGTGGTTACCTGCCCGCTTTCTGCTATCCTAGGCTTGCTCAACCACCCACTCACTGATATTGGCCTAGCAAAGTTCCTCTCAGACCACCAAAAGGCGAACGGATAGGAATTTCCTTCGTACCAAAAAAATACGGCCGTTTTACCCTTATTGGGGCAAAACGGCCGTAAATACATTCGTAGTGTGTACTGTCAACAACCTTTGATACGGAGAGGCTAGTTTTCTTGTACCTACCAGTGATTTGTCAAGAAGCTATTGCTTTTACCACGGAACACAGCACAAGATGTGGGATTTCAAAATATCAAACAGCGCTGTCGTCTTTTGGAACCGATGAAGGGCCCTCTGCCGATGGATGCTCCGGTGTATCCAATGCTTTACCCCCGACAAACTCCTTGGCTTTTTGCCAAAAATCCTTGCCTTCCTCTGCCAATGCATGGGCTTCTTCCTGCACCTCTGATGCAAATTCCCGTGCTTTTTCTGACACGAAACCAAGTGCTCCTCCTTCGTGCTGTGCGATTTTTTCACGGGCAGCCTGCGCTTCAGCGAGTTTTTCAGCGGCCTCTTCCTTTACTTCAGCAGCCAGTTCTTCCGCTTTTTCACTCCACTCCCCTACTTTTTCGGTGGCTGTCTCTTTCAAATCGTGCAATTTCTCTGCGGCTTTTTCGGCAAGCTCTTTGGCGGTGTCGCTCAAATTTTTTAGTACATTGTCCATAATAATAGGTTCGTTTAGATGGTAATAACTACATTGAAACCCACAATCGCGAAAAATTATCCATGATCCTGGGAGAAAAACTGCCTAAAAGGTACGTACTATTTTCACATAAAACAAGCGAAAAGCGAGTAGAAGCGAAAAGTAACGACTTCGTTGGCTTACGGTTTGTACACTGGTTGAAAAACATTTGATTCATCGGCGCCACAGCACATTCAGGCACCGGATATTTCGTTCAAGATTTCTCTTCCCAAACCTGTGCCAAATGAACAATGGTTTCGGCTGCCTTTTCCATATCCTGCACCGATACCCACTCCTGTTTGGAGTGAAAAGCGTGCTCCCCGGCGAAAAGATTCGGACAGGGCAAACCCATGAACGACAAACGTGAACCGTCGGTGCCCCCCCGAATAGAGCTCAGCTTTGGTTGGTCGAAGCCTGCCCGTTGCAGTGCCTCCACAGCGTTGGCGACAACCTGTGGGTGGCGACGCAGCATCTTACCCATATTCCGGTACTGTTCCGTAATTTTAACCTCGGCACGGCAACTTGGGAAGGGCTTGAGTGCATTGTCCACGATGTTTTGAAGTGTTTTTGCATGTCGTTTCAAACCCGCCTCCGAAAAATCCCGAATAATACATTTGATGGTTGCTTTTTCAATATTCCCTTCAAAATGAACCGGGTGGATAAAGCCCTGCATACCTTCTGTGTGCTCGGGACTCAACTTATCGGGAAATTTAGCCACGATACGCGCAGCAATTTTAAGGGCATTTTCCATCTTTCCTTTGGCGAAGCCCGGGTGAGCCGATACCCCATGAATGGTTATCACAGCGCCATCCGCACTGAATGTTTCGTTTTCAAGGCTTCCGGCAGACTCTCCATCAATGGTATAGCCAAATTTCGCCCCCAGTTTTTTCATATCAACCTTATCAACTCCGCGGCCGATTTCCTCGTCTGGGGTAAACAAAATACGTATTTTTCCGTGTTTATACTGTGGGTTTTGAAGGAGGATATTGGTGGCGTCCATGATGGCGGCAACCCCCGCTTTGTTGTCGGCACCCAACAGCGTTGTGCCGCTGGCGGTCACAATATCATGGCCGATTTGGTGTTTTAGGTCTTCATGCTCTGCTAGGCGTATCACCACAGAAGTGTCATCGGGCAATACCAAATCCCCTCCCTGGTAGTTGGTGTGCACCAGGGGTTTCACGCCTTCTCCGGAACAGTCGGGAGAAGTATCCATGTGCGAGCAGAAACAAATGACAGGCACTTTTTTGTCGGTATTGGCTGGAATGGTGGCATATACGTACCCATGTTCATCGAGGTGTGCATCGCTGATCCCCATGGCTAGGAGTTCTTCAACCAGCACTTTTCCCAGATTTTTTTGCTTTTCAGTACTGGGGCAAGTGGGGCTATTCGGATCACTCTGCGTATCAATGGTGACATAGTGTAAAAAGCGCTCTTTGGCGGTGTGTTGGATCGTCTGTGTTGACATGATGTTGAATGGATGATATCAAAAAATAATAGTAACTGGTTAGCGTGGTCGCGTCTGAGACAAAAAAGTGGCCATTTTTTGCCAGACGAAGTGGGTTTTTGCAGGCCGTAGCAGCGCTACGGTCAAAAAAATCTGCGAAGTATGGCGGAAAATGGACCTTTTTGGGCCAGACAGCGTGCCACCTAACCAGTTACAAAAAATAGTAACTACCTCGGAGATTGCGTCTGAGTCGAAATAATGGGTCTTTTGGACCAGACAGTATGCCACCTACGTACTTACAAACAAGAATGAACCGCTAAGGTAAAAAACCTTGCGGTGATACGCCACCATGCACCTGTTTTCACTGTCCCGGATCTGCGGAGTTATTGGTATCTGCTATTTTTATCCCCTTGAAATTGGCCCCTGAATAGTCTGCCTGCAAATTGGTGATCGTAATAGTTTCAGGAGCAGGCGTTCCATTAAACGGATTGTTTGGATCGGAAAACACCGTAGATGCCGGCAAAAACCGCCACGAATCGGTGGCGGGAATCGCCGAATAGATTCCCAAGAGCACCTTACGGGCCTCCACAATATCGAAAGTAGTAATAGATTTGCTGTTGTTGACATCTGCGGCGATCATCTTCCAAGGAGAATTAAGCGACTGAATACCCAAAATATGCTTTGATATCAGCACCAAATCGAGGGTTGTAATACCGTTCAGGTCGTTGATATCTCGCTCGGGTAAAAGGCTGTAGGAGCCTCCCCCGATTACGTTTTCAAAAACGAACCGTCCCAATGTATCTGTGACAACTACAAAAGATGCGCCACTTGACTCCGACAGGCGTACGGTCGTATTGGGCATAGGAGCTCCCCAGTGGGTAGCAACAGTACCACTCACTTTGAATCCTGCCGGTAAGGGCCGCACATAACCGTTTTGGGTTAACACGTTGGTGCCGGCCGGATCGAGCCAATCGCGAAGACGGGTGGTACTGTTGGTACCCGCCTGATCCCAGGATTGGTTGAATCTCCCGTAATAAACACCCGTCATGGTACAGGGGTTAGACGGGCTCACGCTGCCGCCGTGTAATTGCCCTCGAATACGCTTGTTGGCATCAAACAATGGACTACCGGAGGAGCCCGGTTGTTGTATGCCAATATCCGGCAACGTTTTCCAGTGCGAGCTGGTTGGGCTAATACCGTAAACACCCCCCCAATTGAGCTGGTTCGGGTGAATAACGGCCGATTGAGTATCTACCGTAATTTTTTTTATATCGCCAAATGGGTGGTGAATCATCACAGTATTGGGCGACAGCGTAGTAGTCGTATTATCCCGATTCCAACCGTTGAAATATACATCGTAGTTGGAAGGTATCGGATTGGTTTTCAGTAGCATAAAGTCTGTTTCAGACCGATAAGAAATACGCGTACAACCCAATACAGATTTGGGAATAGGCTCGGTTGTAGGATTGGTACAACCGGAGGTTTCGAAGTTGAAATCAAACCGCCAAAGGTCAAATTCAGGGTTGGGCAACAGCAATTGGCAGTGTTGGGCTGTTAGAAAATAGGGATCAAAAGAACCGGAGGTATTGGCGATCAAAGAACCGCTGCACCAAGCCTCGCCACCCTGAAACACCATGAGAATACGGGCTATTCCCTTTTTCTCTGCTTGCCAGTTATCGCCCGCAGGACAATTAACATTAACATTGCATGGCAATGACTCGCCAAAGTCAAAATCAGCGCCATTCATGGCATGACTGTCGTACGCTACATCGGCGCGGTATAGGTGCACGAAGGGCTCTCCAACCACATCAGCAGGCACCAAACACTCCATATAGACTGTTTCCCCGGGCACAATTCCAATCAAAAATTTGCCGGAAGGCAAACAACTTTCAGCAGTATAGCAACCTAAAACATGCTGATGGTCGGCAGAATACGCATAAAACTTAACATTGGCCGGCAGCACAAACTTGTCAAACAAGAGCGTAATGCCCAACCCACCCGGAGAACGCAGGGCACATTGCCACAACTGACTGCCATTGGGAAGTGCTGTCCAAGTACCCGAATTTTCCATCGAAATATCTGCAGAAACCGGCGCTGCAAAACGTGTTTGAAGGGGAGAGTGCGCGTCTTCCGCCATCAGTACAGCTTTGTCAATCGATGCCAACGAGACAATAGGGGGAGATTGGCTGGAAAAAAGGGGGAGATTGGCTGGATCAAAACTGGGTGGTAAACCGCCCCCGCTGACTTGTGCCTTGGCGGCAAACACCCCCAGCATGGCAAGTAATATAATTTGAGAACGCATAATAATAACGTGTTAGATTATGGAATAACAGAAAGATTACGTAAAAGTAGCAATAATCGACAAAAAAAAGCGATGAAAAAAAGAAAAGCGGCCTTGGCCGCTTGTTTATGATATTATTTCCAAAATAAACATCGGTGTGGCACCGTATTAAACGATGCCACACCGATGATGATGCTTTCAACATACCAACAACTGCGGTGGTCGTGTCTGAGACACAGAAACGTGGCTTTTTTAAAGTCAAAAAGCGTTTCTACCAAGTTGTTACTCAGTGAAAAGGATTTTTTATGTCTGGGTTGTTGACAAACGTGGTGTCTGTGAGGGCATGCAGGAATTTCACGAGTGCTTTTTTGTGGTATTCAGAGAACCCTGAATACTGGCCATTGCCAAGGGGGAACCCCATTTGACCGATAAAAATATCCTCGTTTTCAACGCCGAAACCATTGTCTGCGTATTGTGCCACAGCCTCTTCCAGTGTTTGGAAACGACCATCGTGCATGTAGGGAGCACTCATCGCAATATTGCGCAAGGTGGGCGACCTGAATTTGCCCTTGTCGTTGCGATTACCCGTGACAGCACCTCGCCCCAAATCAGCAAAAGCGTCCAAGGATGCCACATCGTCGAGCCCATTGTTGAAATATTGGTTGCCCGTGAGCGTGATACCGCCATGACAATGAAAACACTGCGCATCCGGCAGGTTGTAATCTTTACCCTCGTCAAAAAACATCAACTTCCCATCTAGTTCTTCGTCATCGAAGACATCTGGGTTGCCCCGTTGGAATTCATCAAACTTGGACTTGCCACTGCTGACGAGGATACGCTCAAACTGTGCCATGGCTTTGGCGGCAAGTTCTTTGGTGATCAAATCCCGGTCTGTTATACCAAAAGCCTTGCGAAACATGGCCGGATATACCGGGTGGGTTTTGAGTTTCGCTATGACAGACTGCCATTTATTGTGCATTTCAATGGGGTCTTCTACCGGCATGAGCGCTTGTTGCTCCAGCGACTGAACGCGACCGTCCCAGAAAAGTCCGTTGGTCACATAACCCACATTCAGCAGCGACATCGAACTCCTGCGGCCTGAAATACCGTCTATTCCCACTGAAACAGCATAGTTGTCCGTAAAGCTACCTTGTGGCAAATGACAAGAAGAGCAGGATTGGCTGCTGTCTGCCGAAAGAATAGGATCATAAAACAACATACGGCCCAATTGCACGCCTTCCAAGGTCATGCGGTTAGAATCGGGCACCGGTACTTCCGGAAAATGATCCGGCTTGATGATCGTGTATGGCTGTGGAGCAAACGGTATGTCGGTTAAATCACCGGGGTTGGCAATAGGCGTTTCATCCGGGTGGCAAGATTGCACCAATACAACCGAAATAAAAAGGCTGGCCACCCACCATGTTTTTTTCAAACGAAATATACGGATCATAATTACAACTTGTTTTAGACGACTCTGCCTAGAATCGTCCCGATGAAACAATTATTGTGTTATCGAAGTAGCTTTGTCATAATTGCCCATAAAATCTTTGGCCACCCTAAAGTCATTGACGCTGTTAGAGGTAGCAGGGTTGGCCTCAATGTCGTACAAAGAACCATCGTCATTGGTAAACAGCTTGCGAACATCAAATTCAATGCCGATACCATCGTGCGCCTCCGCAACGTGTATGTGCTCGTAAAAAGAAAATTCCTGATATACCGGATCTGAGCCACAGTGATACGAGAAAGGCAAGTTTTTTACCCCGTCTCCATCAGGATCTGCTTTTCCATCCAGCACCATGAAAATATAACTTTTCCACCCGGCCCAATAATCGGTTTCTATGTTCAATGGATGGCCATTTGAAAAATCAGCCGGTTGCTTCGCGTTGAGGCTTGGTTTTACCCCAAATCCAAGTCTGATACCGTCATAAATTCCTTCAGGTACATTTTTGAAGGTGATAACCGGCGTCACCGATACATCAGAAGATCCACTGTCGGGCGTGAAGTCCAGATATTCTACTTCAGAAATTCGAACCTCTCCACCGTCGTCCTTCAATAATGTGATATCAGACAAATAGAGTCTGTAGCGCAGTATCAGCAGTGGGAATGAACCATAGGTGTAGTCTTTGTTTTTTTCCAACTGAATACCATCGTAAGTAGCCTTAAAAGTGACCTTAAAATCTACACCCGGAGGGGTTTCAACATTGTCTTTACAACCCGCCAAACCGAGCAGCAGAAAAAGGGATGGAACGATAAAAAAGGCTTTGTTTTTCATAACAATGAAGGTGGTGAAAAGGCGAGAGAAAGAATCCGACGGGCTTAGGTAAAACAAACACCACACCCGTCACAAAATTGCACATAAATTATGGAGTTATGTGAAAAACACTTGGCAAGTTTGCGACAATCTGTGTTTTCCAAGCCTGAATGTCGTGGGTTGTCCAATTGATACCCTGAAAGAGAATAGACCAGTCGGCGCGCATCTTTATGGGAAAATTATATCCGGTCTTGTGTTCAAAAACACCATTGCCTTCCAAGAAAAAATCACCCAAATCGGCGCGGGTAAAACGCAAGGTATCGGGCAGGGTACCGGCCATAGAATCCCTTACAACAACGGCCTGAAGAAAAACATATTCGGTGTTGAATAAGTTTTCAGGTTGCAGGCGAAGTGGATGATTTACGGGTGCCAGTCCCGGAATTGCTTGGGCCATTCCGGGACCAAGACCCAGCCGGCAGGTTATTTTTTCAAAAAAACCTGCCTCTCCAAAAGTTGCAATGGGATAATCCAAAGGGGTACGCCTGACCAATACAACATCGTCTATAAACGGCTGTACAAGTGTGTCATTACCTGTAGGACCATACGTTTTCAACGCTACTGAATCCTCCATTACAAAGGGAAGGCCATCTTTGATGAGCGTAAATTCAGAGAGATAAAAAGCCAGACTCTTGATCCGAAAAAGGTGCCCTCCGGTTCCCGGGTACAACTCATCTTGGCGATACACCAGCGTGTCGTACACCTGATCGACCGACAAGACAAGATTGGGATAGCGACAGCAACAATTTTTGTCAGCTGAGGCGTTGAAATTGGTGGCTGCGATGTCCAAACAGCCGGATTGTGGTTCAAAACAAGCATTTTGAACCACAATCAACAAGCCTAGCAGCAACAAGGGTGTCTTGAAAACACCCCGAGCATGAACAATTTTTTTTCGACTTGCCCGGCCGCCGCTCCAAGGCACTGAAAAGAATGACTTCATAATTCTTTCATCATCTGTTTGATGAGCTGTTTCACCTGCGAGGAAAACTCCTTTTCCATGATCCAGTGACCATAGTTGCGTTCCTTCACCAAAACCTCTTTTACCGGTTGTCCGACGTATTTTCCAAAATTAAAAACAACCGTTCCGTCTGCCTGCACCTTGAGTTTTTGTGTAGCATCCAGAAAATTGAGATCATTGGTAAAGTCATGCAACGCCTGGATATCGTTTTTGATGGGCGCCTCTACTACATTGCCGTCTTCATTCAGCAAATCTTTGCCCTCATACGCCAGCAACTGACCTTTAAATACATCCATGGTGGCCCGGACATCGGCGAGAGCATCGTGGGCATCTTCCAGTTCTTTTTGGCAGTAAAGGCGGTAGGCGGCCTTGAGCGTCCGAGGTTCCATTTTGTAAAAAATACGCTGAACATCAATCAGCCGCCGGTTAGAGACCTCGAACTCCATGCCCACACGGGCAAATTCTTCCATGAGCATGGGCACATCAAAACGGTTGGAGTTGTAGCCTGCTAGGTCCGCATCGCCAATAAAATCCCAGATTTTTTGGGCCAATTCGACAAAAGTTGGTTTGTTGGCTACATCCTTCGGGGTGATCCCGTGAATGGACATGGATTCTTCAGAAATGGGGATACCTGGGTTGACGAGTGTGCAAAACTCTTCTACCTGCTGGCCATTTTTGAGCATTTTCACCAGGGCTATCTGGACAATTCGGTCGCGGATGACATTCAATCCGGTTGTCTCAAGATCAAAAAAAACGAGGTTTCGGGTTAAGTTGAGGTTCATTTTTGTTGTTTTTCGTTGTCGAGTAAATTTTCATCCAACAACCCTCTGTTTTTGGCAGTTTCACCGTAGCCATGAAGTTGTATTGGCTTTTTCGCTTTTTTCATCCTGATGTTGAGCATTTCGGTGAAAAGTGAGAAGAAGATGGCGAAGTATAAATAGCCTTTGGGTACTGCGCCGTCGATAAAATGACCCAAATGCGCTGCTTCAGCTACCAGGGAAAAGCCGATCAAGATCAAAAAGGATAGACCCAAC